>NZ_JBFAKG010000134.1:0-21457 GCF_040655595.1 Saccharopolyspora sp. NPDC050389 | reverse complement strand
CTTGTTTCCGGCACGTTGCGCGGGCGAACATATTTCAGGTTTCAAGCTAACTCGATGCGGTAATTCTGGTGGGCTGCTATAGCCACCCAAAAGACTCACGGCCGGAGTGACCAGGTCAACGGGAGACGGCGCGGGAGGGAGGGGCGACGGCGAGGTCGGCGCCGATCCGGGCCGCCGTCGCCAGCAGCGGCGGCAGGAGGTTCTGGCGCGCTTCTTCGGGGCTGGTGCGGGAGGCGTGCGAAGAGATGTTCACCGCCGCCACCACTTTGTTCGCCCGATCCCGGATCGGCGCCGCGATCGAGCGCAGGCCGGCTTCGAGCTCCTGGTCCACCAGCGCCCAGCCCTGTTCGCGGATGCGGGCCAACTCCTCCTTGAACGCCGCCGGCGTCGTTATGGTGTGCGGGCCCAGCGGCGCCAAGTCCACTTCGGACAGATAGGCGTCCAGGTCGGCGGGGCCGAGGTCGGCGAGCAGCACCCGGCCCATCGAGGTGGCGTACGCGGGGAAGCGGGTGCCGATGTTGATCGACACCGTCATGATCCGCGAGGTGGGAACCCTGGCTACGTAGACGATGTCCGGGCCGTCCAGCACCGACACCGACGCCGACTCGTGCACCTCGGCCACCAGCCGCTCCAGGTACGGCTGGGCGATCTCCGGCAGCGACACGCTGGACAGGTAGGCGAAGCCCAGCTCCAGCACGCGCGGCGTGAGCGCGAAGACCCGGCCGTCGGTCCACACGTAACCGAGGTGCACCAGGGTGTGCAGGAACCGGCGGGCCGCCGCGCGCGACAGGTCGGTCGCGCGGGCGACCTCGGACAGCGTCATCTCCGGGTTGGACTCGTTGAACGCGCGGATCACCAGGAGCCCGCGCGCCAGCGACTGGACGTAACCGCCGCTCGTGTCGGACACGGGTTCCATGGTGGTCTCCTGCCTCAGTCGGACTGCTCGTCGCCGAGGATCGTATTGGCGATCGCGAAGGCGCTGTTCGCGCGGGGCACCCCGGCGTAGACCGCGACGTGCATGAGCACCTCCCGGATGTGCTCCGGCGGGACGCCGTTGCGGCGGGCGGCCTTCACGTGCATCGCGAACTCGTCCTCGCAGCCCACGGCCGCCAGGATCGCCAGCGTCAGCATGCTGCGGGTCTGCCGGTCGACGCCGTCGCCGCTCCACAGCTCGCCCCACGCGTAGCGGCTGATGAAGTCCTGGAAGCCCTCGGTGAACGCGGTGATCTTGGCGTTGGCCCGGTCCACGTGCTCGTCGCCGAGGACCTGCCGGCGCACCTGCATGCCCTGGTCGCGCCGGGTTTCGTCGTCGAGGCGGTCGGGCATCACAGGCTCCTCGTGAAGTGGTCCAGCAGCAGCCGGTTTACGGTCTCGGGCTGTTCGGCGTTGGCCAGGTGCGCGGCCGGGGACAGCACGTCCAGGCGGGCGCCCGCGACGGCCGCGGCGATCTGCTCCGCGTGCGCCGGGGGAGTGGCCGGGTCTTCGGCACCGGCGATCACCAGCGTCGGCGCGGTGATCTCGCCGAGCTTCGGCAGCAGGTCCATGCCGGCGATCGCCTCGCAGCAACCCGCGTAACCCTCGTCGTCGGCCGCGGCGAGCATGCCGCCGAACTTCTCGACGATGTCCTCCCGCCCGGCCAGGTCCGGGGTGAACCACTTCGGCAGCGACGGCTCGACCATCGCCTGCGTGCCCTTCTCCCGCACCACCGCGGCGCGGTCCAGCCACATCGACGCGGGCCCCAGATCGGCGGAGGTGCAGATCAGCGCGAGCCGGTCGATGCGCTCCGGCGCGTGCTCGGCCAGCCACATGCCGGTCATGCCGCCCAGCGACACGCCGGCGAAGTGGGCCCTGCGGATGCCGAGGGCGTCGAGCAGCGCCAGCACGTCGCCGCCGAGCTGCTTGAGCGTGTACGGCCCGGGCTTGCCGGCGGTGCCGCCGTGCCCGCGCTGGTCGTAGCGCAGCACCTGGAATTCCTGCGCTAGCGCAGGAACCTGCTCGTCCCACAGCGTCAGGTCGGTGCCCAGCGAGTTGGACAGCACGACGACCGGCGCGCCGTCGGGGCCGGTCAGCTCGTAGTTCACGTTCACGGGTTCTCCAATTCGGCGTGTGCGGCCAGGGCGCGGTCGATGAAGGCGAGGGTGGAGCCGAGGTAGTCGGCGGGTTCGGTGGCCGCGACGACCTCGGCCTCCGAAAGCACCGCTCGCACCTGCGGATCGGCCAGCAGTTCCGCGCGCAGCGTCGTGCCCTCCTGCACCGCGCGGCGGCACAGCCGGGCGACGAGGTCCTGCGCTTCGGTGCGGCCGAGGTCGGTCATAAGCGGTCCGGCCGCGCTTTCGGCCATCACCAGGCCACCGGTGAGGGCGAGGTTGGCGGCCATCTTCTCGGGATGCACGCGCAGATCCGCCAGCAGTCGCCGGGCCTGCGCAGCTGCCGAGGCGACCAGGCGAAGCAGTTCGGTCAGCGGCTCCCACTCGGACTGCCAGGCCCCGGCGGCTCGCTCGTAAGCCTGCGGCATCGCCGACAGCAAGGTGGCCACCAGGCCGGGCGCCCGCCGGGTCGCGGCGGTGATCAGCACCGCCGACACCGGATTCTGCTTGTGCGGCATGGCGGAGGAACCGCCCGCCTTGCCCTCGGCGAGCTCGCCGACCTCGGTCTGCGCGTGCAGTTCGACATCCAGGGCGATCTTGCCGAGCACTCCGGCCGCGGTGCCCAGCGCCCCGGCAAACTCGGCGACGCGGGTGCGATCGGTGTGCCACGGCACGACGGGTTCGGCCAACCGGAGTTCGGCGGCGAGCAGCCCGGCCACCCGGACGCCGTCCGTGCCGAGCGAGGCGAGCGTGCCCGCGGCGCCGCCGAGCTGAACCGCGAGCCGCTCGCCGCGGACGCGGTCGAGCGCGGCGGTGGCCTCGTCGAGCGCGGTGAGCCAGCCCGCGCAGCGGCAGCCGAACGTCGTCGGCAACGCCTGCTGCAACAGGGATCGGGCGATCATCACGGTGTGCCGGTGCTGCTCGGCGAGCCGGGCGCACTCGTCCGCCGCGGCGCGCAGATCCGCGATGACCAGGTCCAGGACGTCGCGCGCCACCAGCATGGCGGCGGTGTCGATCACGTCCTGGCTGGTCGCACCGCGGTGCACGTGGGGCTTCGCCTCGGCGTCCACCAGCGCGGTCAGGTCGCGTATCAGCGCGATCACCGGCGTCGCCGACGACACCGCGCGCTCGGCGATCGAGCCGACGTCGAACAGCTCGGCCCGGCAGTGCCGGCCGATCTCCTCGGCTGCCGAAGCCGGGATGACACCGGCCTCGGCCTGCGCCGACGCCAAGGCCGCCTCGAAGCCCAGCATCGCCTGCAGCCAGGCTGAACCGCTGGTCCGCTCGGTCGCCGCGGGCGTGCTGAACATCGGCCCGAACAGGTCGTCAGACCGCGAAGAAGACTGTTTCGTCATCGCCCTGAATCCGGATGTCGAAGCGGTAGCCGCGGTCATCGGCCGCCGCGACCAGCGTGCCGCGGCGCGCCGGGTCCACTGTAGACAGCACGGGGTCGGCGGCGTTGGCCCGCTCCTCGTCCGGGAAGTAGACGCGGGTGACCACCCGGTTGAGCATGCCGCGGGCCAGCACTGTGACGTCGAGGTGCGGCGCCTCGGTGCCGCCGTCCGGCGTGGGCAGCGCGCCCGGCTTCACGGTGCGGAACCAGAACCCGCCGTCGGCGTCGGTCGGGCACCGGCCGAAGCCCTGCCACGACGAGGACTCCGGGCGCGGGTCATTGGGATGGTCGAAGCGGCCGTGCTCGTCGGCCTGCCAGATCTCGACCACGCCGTCCGGGATGGGATCGCCGTTGCCGTCGGTGAGCCGCCCGTGCAGCACGAACGCGCCCGGGTGGTCGGCGGCGACGACGTCCTGACCGCCGTCCCAGAGGATGCCGCCGGGCAGGGCGTAGAACGGGCCGACCGTCTGCGACGGCGTGGTGGCCGGGGGAACGGGAGCAGCCATCAGTCGTCGTCCTCCTCTTCCTCGTCCTCGAACACCGAGCCCTCCGGGCCGCGCAGCACGATGTCGAACTTGTAGCTCAGCGCCCACTCCGGCACGGTCGTGTCGAGATCGAAGCGGGAGATCATCCGCTCCCGGGCCTTCTCGTCGCGCACCGCGTTGAAGATCGGGTCCTGGTAGAACAGCGGATCGCCGGGGAAGTACATCTGGGTGATCAGCCGCTGGGTGAACGCCTGCCCGAACAGCGAGAAGTGGATGTGCGCCGGGCGCCACGCGTTGTCGTGGTTGCGCCACGGGTAGGCGCCGGGCTTGATGGTGATGAACTCGTAGTTGCCGTCCGAGTCGGTCATGCACCGGCCGGTGCCGGAGAAGTTCGGGTCCAGCGGCGCCGGGTGCCGGTCGCCCTGGTGCCGATAGCGGCCCGCGGAGTTGGCCTGCCAGATCTCCACCAGCGTGTTCGGCACGGGCTTGCCGCCGGAGTCCAGCACCCGGCCGCTGACGATGATGCGTTCGCCCAGCGGCTCGTCGGCGTGCTGCACGGTCAGGTCGTGGTCGCGCTCGCCGCAGCGGTCCTGCCCGAGCAGCGGCCCGGTGACCTCGGTGAGGTACTGGGGCAGGTACTGCAGCGGCTGCTTCGGGTAGCGCAGCGAGGACGAGCGGTACTCGGGGGTGTTCAGCGCCGGGTGGGACTGGTCGTCGCTGCCGTACTCCGGCAGGATCAGCCCGGTCGGCGACCGGGTCTCATGTTTGGTCATCGCAGCTCCTCTTGCTTCAAAGCTGTCAGGCGTGCAGGACGACTGCCAGTCCCGGGCCGTTGACGTCGGTCATCTCGCGCCTCCGCCGATCGTCGCCTGGAGCTCCCGCAGCACCTTCAGCTCGGTCTCTGTCGGCGCCTGCTGCACGGTCGGCTCGTCGACGACCTTCAGCGGCCAGCCCACCGCTTCCCGCGCCTGCTCGACCGTCGCGCCGGGGCTGAGCTGCGTGAGGGTGAGCTCGCAGGTCTCCGGGTCGGGCTCCAGCACGCCCAGGTCGGTGATCACCTTGACCGGGCCGCGGCCGCGCAGGCCGAGCTTCTCCCGGTCGCCCTTGCCGGTGCCGTAGCCAACGGAGGTGATGAAGTCGAGCTTCTCCACGAAGCTGCGCGGGCTCATCCGCATCACGATGAGCACCTCGCGGCAGGAGGCGGCGATCTCCGGCGCGCCACCGGCGCCGGGCAGCCGGACCTTCGGGCTGGCGTAGTCGCCGCCGATCACGGTGGTGTTGATGTTGCCGAAGCGGTCCACCTGAGCGCCGCCGAGGAAGCCGGTGTCGATGCGGCCGGGCTGCAGCCAGTAGTTGAAGATCTCCGGCACGCCGATCACCGAGTCGGCGGTGTCGGCCAGCACGCCGTCGCCGATGGACAGCGGCAGCCGGTCGGGCTTGGCGCCGAGCGTGCCCGACTCGTAGATCAGCACCAGGCCCGGGGCGTGCGTGCGCCGCGCCAGGTTCGCGGCCGTGCTGGGCAGGCCGATGCCGACGAAGCACGCCGCGCCGTCGCGCAGGGACCGGGCGGCCCCGACGGTCATCATCTCGTCGGAGGTGAACTCAGGGGCGCTCATCGGGCACTCCTCTCGGCGCCGAAGACCTCGGTCTCCAGCCAGCTCTCGAACTTCTCGCGGTCCCGGCCGATCGGGTCCCACTGCTGGTAGTAGGCGTTGTCGCGCTCGTAGTAGCCCTGCGCGTAGGACGGGGCAGCGCCGCCGGGCACCTCGGCGACGGCGGTGACCACCCACTGCGGCAGCACCACGGCGCCGGGGCGCGGGGTCAGCTCGTCGACGATCTCCTCGACGGTGACCAGGGAGCGCTTGGAGGCCAGCACGGTCTCCTTCTGCACTCCGGTGATGCCCCACATCTGCACGTTGCCCGCCCGGTCGGCCTGCTGCGCGTGGATGATGCCGACGTCCGGGTTGATCGCCGGGACGGCGGCCAGCCGCTCGCCGGTGAAGGGGCATTCGATCATCTTGATGGTGTCGGTCTGCCCGGGCAGGTCGGTGCCCGCGTAGCCGCGCAGCACGGCGAAGGGCAGTCCGGAGGCGCCAGCGGCGTAGCGGTTGGCCATGCCGGCGTGGCTGTGCTCCTCGATCTCCAGCGGCACCGGCCAGGAGTTCTGGATGGCGTCGCGGAAGCGGTGCAGCGAGCCGACGCCGGGGTTGCCGCCCCAAGAGAAGATCAGCTTCCGCGCGCAGCCCGCGCCGATCAGCTGGTCGTAGACGATGTCGGGCGTCATCCGGACCAGCGTCAGGTCCTTACGGCGCTGCCGGATGATCTCGTGCCCGGCCGCGACCGGGATCAGGTGGGTGAAGCCCTCGAGGGCCACCGTGTCGCCGTCGTGGACCAGCTCCGCGATGGCCTCGTCGAGCTGCAGGATGCGAGCCACCCCGACCACTCCTTGCTGTGCGCATAGTGAACGTCTGTGCTTTCTGCGAACACTACGGCAGCGCGCGGAACCAGGTCAAGGGAAGGGGAAGCGGTTTCGCCAGGTACAGGGCCGTTCGCGGGCAGCAACGAACCGGCGCTGAAGAGATCAGCCGACCGGACGTTCCGGGGCTGCGTGTGCCGCTGCGGCGGCTTGAGGTGGTTACGCGCTCACGGCGCGGACGGCGCGGTCACGTCAGAGGTAGCCGGTCTCCGGCAGGCCGTCGCAGGGCAGGGCGAAGACGTCGACCGCGGCTTCGGCGGCGGCGGTCGCCTGGAGGTAGCCGGTCTCGCCCCAGGAGAGGAGATCGCCGGCCTTGCCCGGATGGACCAGCAGCCGCCGGTAGGTCCGGCCGCTGTCCGGGTCCGGCTCGGGCGGGTGCACGGTGGTGATCAGCGCGGCCATCCGCACCTGCGCGTACGGCGAGATGCCGTCGTCCACGCACTGGTACCCGAGGTAGTGCGGTTCGCCGATGTCGACGGTGACCTCTTCCATGGTCTCCCGCCGCAGGATGTCGACGTACGCGACCTCGCCGGGCTCCGGGCGGCCGCCCGGCAGCGAGTGCTTGCTGCCGTCGAGGCGGATGAGCAACCGGCCGTCCGGGACGAAGAGGAACCCGTACACCTGCCGCACCGGCAGGCCCTCGGGCACAGCGCTGGTGTGCCAGGTGAACTTGGGCATCGCTGCGGGTCCCTTCCACTGAGCCGGAAAAGATCACCCTAGCCGAGGAGCACCCGGAATCCCCCGATCGCCGCGCCACGGAATGGCTCGCGCCGGGCCGCTCGGGCGACGGCCCCCGGCGGCCCGGTGCAAATCCAGCTTCCGTCAGTTCGAATCGGCGTCCTTACCGGTGCTGGTGCTCCTGGTGGTCGGTTCAATGCGCTCGACAAGGTCGCTGCGGCCGTGATCGCCGAACAGTTTCCGCAGTATCTGCAGCAGATACAGCTGGTCGGCGACGTCGACCGCGTTCAGGAACTCGTCTACTAGGTGACCAGCGCTGTCTTCATCAGCTTCCTCCTCATGGGTCAAGATGGTTCGCAGTTGCTGAAACTCCGTTGCAACTTGCACCAGCTCGGCGGGCTTGTCCTGGTTGGCGGCGAACCACCATGCGGTGGCCCGAAGTGGGTCAGTGATCAACGACTGGAGCCGCTTCGCCTGGTGCTCCCGCTGCTCGTGTTGCCAGGAAAGAACGACCTGGTGATTTGCCGAGTCCTCCCGTGCCGCTACTGCGGCAACGAGCTCTGGGGCAGCGTCAACAGAGATGCAGTGCGCTCGTGAACTGACCAAGGTGTCTTCAACCGGTTTCCATCGCAGCAGAGCGACGGCCAGCTCACCGTGCAACCGCTGGCATTCGGTAAGCCTGCGGTTTCGGCTGAGCTCCTCAGCCCGCCTGACCACTCCTTCCCTGGCGATGTCTCGCGCGGAGGGCGGCGCAGCACCTGCCCCCGCCCATCGGTACTCCACGAACAGCTTCGCCTCGAACCGCATAGGCGAGTCGGTGCTAGGCAGAACAACCAGCGAATTGGCTTGAGGTAGGTGGGACCAGTCACCGGAGCCGCGGGGGGCATCGGCGGCCATTTTCTTTCGAAGCGCCCAGGCATGCCGGCGGTGGTGCACGCGTACTCACCTTCTTCCAGTTCGTGGATCAGTCTCGTCCTACCGCCAGATGGGATCGACCTCGTCCAGTCGCGTCCACAGCTGTTCGACGACGTCGGACAGATCCTCGTCGAACGAGCTGAGGTCCAAGTAAGTTCGATCGAATCGGCTGGCGTGCTGCAGTTGTGCGATACGACGCGAGTCCTGTTTTGCGGCTTGCACCAACGGTTCCACCAGAACATCGCGCTGTTCGGGTGTGGCGAGGGCCGCGGTCCGCAGCCAACTCCCCACGATCGGTCGTAGGCTGCCTGGTGGCATGGCATTCAGCGCCCGCTGCCAGAACGATGACGCCGCATCCGGGTCCACGTCCAAGGTTTGGTCCGTGAGAACGGTCGCGACGCCTTCGGCTAGGACCTGCAGTCGAGCAGGGGAGGCTTCGTCGAACCAGTCGGTCAGGTAGCGCAGGAAGGTCGACCCGCCGAGCTCGGCACCGATCTGCTCGACAGCCGTGCGAACCGCGGTTCGCACCAGGTCGTTCTCGGAGTTCGCCAGGTGCTTGAGCCGGGTTAGTGCGATGCGTGGGAACGCTTGTCCGATTCCGGCGCAGACCTCTGCGGTCAACAGCTGTCGATCTGCATTGGATTCCCGCGACCATTCCCAGAGCTTCTGGCGGACGGACTTGCCCAGGGACGGGTCCGTGGCGGCTGTGGTCAGTAGGCGCACGGCGATCGACCGACGATATGCATCCGGTTTTTCGCCGGCCTCGGTCTTCGCCCAGGCACCGGCCAACGTGACCGCGACGTTGTAGCCGCCTTCTGTCGCCAGTTCGGCGCCCCGGTCCGCAATCCGCTCCAGTTCTTCGCGCTCCAGGTCGCGGATCTGACGCGGGAGCTCACCAAGCCAGGTCAGCAGAGTAGGCCGAAGATCAGCGTGCTCTCGCCAGGCGTGCCTGAGCACCTGGACTCCTGATCCACGCGGCTGGAAGGCACACATGTGCAGGTCGAAATGATGATCAGTAATGCGTGACAACCTGGTGAACGGACTTGGCCTTAGAAGCGGGATGACCTCCTCCCTCTTGGCCCCGCTGTGCTTCAAGAGCTGGTCGGATGCTGCCACGATGTGTCTGGCTGAGGAGCCCTCTAAAATTCCGGCTGCCAGCAGCAACGCGATCCACTCGGTGTCCTTCAGCGCCTGGTATTTGCTGATCGTCTCCCGCAGCTGGGGAGTCCGACTCTCCAGCCTCTCGCGAAGGACATCCTGTAGCGCCTGTTCGGGAGGCTCACCGCGGTCACTCCGATCGGACACCGCATTGGCGATTTCCTTGATCTGCGGTGGCCACAGCTGTTCCAGTGCTTCTGCCGAATCGGAGCTGTCGATCAGTTCGTGCGGGTTCGATACGGTGGAATAAGAGGCGAACACCTCCGTTGACGATGGTTTCGCAAGTCGGTGTACCCGGCCAGGGAAACTGTCTTCGAACTTGCGTTCCTGCTCGTGCGGAATGATCAGGATGAGGTAGCTTCGGTATTGCTCGAGTTCATCAGTGAACTCGACCAGCCCTCGGCGAATATTTTGGAAGTCTTCCTCTCCCGCCCAGCGAAGATCGACAAGCACTGCAGCCGGTTCATGCTCCACCAACAGGGTTTCTGCGTGCAGCACGGAATCTTGCTCGATCAGCTCTTCGCGGACCACGAGCCCGGCGTAGCGCTTCTGCAGCTCGTACCCGAGGCGAAGACCTGCTGAGAACTGGCCAGCCTCATGAGTCACCGCGGTGAGCATCAAAATTTGTCGCTCGTGTAGAACCTGGAAGGCCGCTTTCGGGTCTTCGCCGAGAAGCCCTGGCGGAGGTACGTAACTGTCGGCCAGTTGCTGCAACGCTTCGCGGTCCTGCAGACCGCGCCCGAACCGCTTCTGGACACGTGCCTCTGCGTAGGTTACCTCTGAGTTGTCTTTAGTGAGAACGAACGTTGCGGACTGGACTTCAATGTGCTGCTTGTAATAATCTCCGGACACCGTTTCATTGCCGTTCCCGATTATGGAAGTCGTGGGCAGGATCGCTGGTGTTTCTTCCGAGCCGGAAGCGGGAGGAATCGTCGGTTCAGGTGCTGCTGGCGGTGGCGGATCAAGGATGCCGAACTCGTCGACGTCGTAGTCCATCGCACTCACCGCTCAGCCGTCGTGTCGTCGGTGCCAATGCGTCGACCACTGGACTGCCCGAAGTTGGAGTCGCCCAAAGTGTAGAAATGCCCAGAGTTTTCCTGCTTGTTCTGCGACTGGTCGATGTTGTTTCCGGCGGTGGTGTTGTTGTTTCCGCGCACCGCAATGCCGCCCCTCGTGGAACTATCCGTGACGTCACGCACGTTGTGGGCCTGGGTGAGGTTCTCCGCACTGCCGTAGGACGTGTTCGTTCCTCGGGCTTCGCTGGCGGACTGCGAGGTCTCACTGTCTGTGGCGGGCTCCGGCTGCCCGCAGAGCAATCCTGAGCGGAGCAGCTCGTCGGACGGTGCGGGCACCCTCAGGTACCCCACGCCCGAGTACTCCTTGGCGTCGACCTTCAGCGGTGCCTGCACGAATTCGCTGGGCTGTCGAGAGGTGAGACCGGCCTGCACGACGTGCTCCAGCACCGACTCCGAGATCACCGACACCACATGGGTCACTTTCGGATCGGAGTGGTTGAGCAGGGCTTTGACGGACTCGGCGTCAACCATGCGTCCCACGTCGACCATGACCTTGCCGCTGGGGGAATCGGTCAGCAGCGCGTTGAATGACTGCACAGGCCCGAGGTGCAGGCTGGCGCGCAGACGCAGCGTGATTTCGACCGCGCGAAGCTGCGCAGCACGCCGACGCAGTTCGTACTGCATAGCGTCGAAGAATCTGTCCACCACGACGCTCACGAGCTCTTGAGCAATTCCCAAGAGGTAGCCATCGCCACGGGGAGCCCGGAAGTGCTCATCCCAGTTGGTGCGCAAACCGGTTCGGGTCGCGGACTGCTGTAGAACCTCCGACAAAACCTGCACGATGGTCTGCTGCTGAGTGGTGTTGTGCTCGCTGAAGCGGTGCACGTCCACCGCCAGAATGCCGAGGTATTCGCCGATAGGGCGGTTCTGCTCTGGGGACTGGTGGTCCACCGGTTCACCTCCGTGGTCGCGTCCGTCTGACGGAGATGAGCCTGCTCGGTTGTCACGATGAGTTTTGTCCAGAAGTGGACACACCAGGCCTGCGGAGTTCGAGCAGTGCCGGGAGGTCGGCGATGTGGAGCCTGCCCCGCGTGACCTGTACCAACCCCGTGGACTTCCATCCGGCTAGCACCGGGGTGATCGCCGATCGAGCCAGACCGAGTGCGGTGGCGAGCTCCTCCTGGGACATCGCGATGGTCGTGGGCATCGGGTGGTCAGGACCGGCTGCGTTGATTAGCGCGATGATCAGGTCTGCAAGCCTAGTTGCTGTGGTGTGGTGAGCGAGCTGCCAAGCATGGGCGGCGCTTTCTCGCATCTTGCTCAGCATGTAGCTGTTCAGCTGGGCGCTTAGCTCGAGACGCTCGACAAGCGTGATGAAACGCTGGTCGGAGAGCTTCGAAGTGATGCCGGGTTCGATCGCCTGGACCGTGGCGGATCTTGGTTGCCCATCCTGGCCGGAGAATTCGCCGATCACGTCGCCAGGGCCGCGGACTGCGAGCATGAGCTCACGTCCGTCGGGCTCCGAGTAGATCACCTTTAGCCGCCCGGAAAGGCATAGCAGCACCCATCCACCAGGAGCGCCCTGGTGCAGGAGCCGGTCGCGCGCGCGATGCGCAATACGAACGCCTTCATGGGCCAGGGCTGACCAAGATTGGGTGGGAATGAGGGACCGGAAACCACGCGCTCGACGGAACTCGTTCACGTCTTCGTGTGTAGCCGGTCAGCCGTGAACATGGACCCGAGCTGGCCAAGATCACTCAAAGAGCGCCGACGCGACTACCTCAGGTGACGGTTGTCCGCTATGCGTCGGTTTCTCGGTCGCCGTGTCGGCGGTTTCCGAAGTCGAGGACGATCTTGCCCGCGGAGCCGGCGTCGGCGAGTTCGTCGAGCGCTTGCCGGGCTTGGGCGGCGGGCAGCACCAGATGCACGTGGGGGCGGATTCGCCGGTCTGCGACCGCCGGCATCAGGCGGGTTCGGATGCCTTCGGCGATGCGGGCTCGATCGGCGGTGCCGCGGGTGCGGAAGGTGGTGCCGAGGAGGCGGACGCGGCGGTAGGCGAGCCGGTCCACGTCAATGACCGAAACCGGGCCGCCCGCTCGGCCGACCTGCACGACCGTTCCGCCGATGCGGCTGGCGGCGATGCATTCGTCGAGCAGCGGGCCGCCGACGTGGTCGATGACCAGGTCGACACCCGCGCCGCCGGTCGCGGCGATGACCGTCGCCGCGAGGTCGTCGACGCGGGTGTTGATGGCCTGCGCGCCACGTGCGGTGAGCAGTAGTTCCTTCTGCGGGCTCGTGGTCGTCGCGAAGACCTGCTCCGCGCCTGCCCACTGCGCGATGTCCACGGCGAGCAATCCGACGCCGGAGGTGGCCGCCGTGATCAGCACGCGTTGCCCGGGCGCGAGCCGTCCCTGGTCGATCAAGGCGTCGTACTCGGTCATCAGCGCCGACGGCAGGGCGGCGGCTTCGGCCCAGTCGAGGGTGTCCGGCACGGGCAGCGCGACCCGGTGGTCGAACGCGACGAAGTCGGCGAACGCGCCGTCGACCATCGCCATCACCCGGTCGCCGGGTTCGATTCCGGACACCGCGCTGCCCACCGCCACGACGACTCCGGCGAGATCCGAGCCGGCCACGTGCGGGCGATCTGATCTCCGTTGCGCCGTGGCGTACGTCCCGGCGATCTCTTCGAGGTCCGCGCGGTTCAACGCGGCGGCTTCGACCTCGACGACGACCTCGGTCTCCTCCAGTTCCGGAGGCACGAGGTCGTTGCGTTCCGACCAAGCGGGTGTGGCACCTGCGGTGTCGAGGACGATCGCGCGCATTCTCCCGTTCTACCCGCTACCGCACGGCTCCTCGGGCCGCTTCGGTGGCCTCGCGCAGCGAATCCACGAGCAGGTCGCGGTACTTCTCGGCCGTCGCCGGGTCGCCGCCGGTGATCGCGTCGTCGATCGCCGACAGCGGTTGAACCGCGTAGCCCGTGTACAGGCCCGGTGCGTAGATCATGTGCTTGTACCAGCCCCGGCCGGGCAGGCCTTCCTGCTGGGTCAACGCGCGTTCCTGGGCTATCAGCGCGTCGTTGATGGCGTCGGCGCGATCTTCGCCGGCGCCGAGCGCTTCGCCCTCCAGTCGCTTGGCCGCCGCGTGCCATTCCCGAGCCGCGGCGTAGGCGGGGGAGAGGTCGACGACTTTCCCGTCGGCCTGCTTCTCGTCCAGATCCCGCAGGTGGCCCTCGACCGCGGTCGCGTAGTCGGAGTAGACCATCGGCGCGGTGTCCGAACCGGCCATGCGCAACGCGAAAGTGCCCGCGTACGCGGCGGACGCCTCGTGGTACCGGTAACCGGGATCGAGGAACTCGCGCATCATGTGCAGGTCGTCGTAGGCGCTGTGGTACTCGCCGCTCGGCGTCGACGTGCCGAACTCGGCCGAGGCGATGCCGAGGTGGTCCAGGAACGGCGTGTAGTCCGAGCCGCTGCCCAGCCGATCCGGCACGGGGTTCTGCTCGCCCGACGCCTGCTGCCAGTTCCGGTACAGCGTGCCGTGTTCGGGGTCGCGGACGTCCTTGGCGATGTCGGCCAGCACGTCGTCGAGCGCGGGAACCGAGCCGGCGGAGAAGTTCTTGCCGCCGCCCGCGCCGTCCATGTTCAGGTACACCAAGGCGTTCTCCAGCAGATCGGCGCGATGCTGTTCGACCCATTCGGTCGCGCCCAGCAGCCCGTACTCCTCGCCGTCCCAGCCGGCCAGCACGATGGTCCGCTCCGGTTGCCAGCCGCGGTCGCGCAACTCGGCCAGCGCCCGGGCCGTTTCCATCACCGTCGTCCACCCGGACACGTCGTCCTTGGTGCCGTAGGTCCACGAGTCGTAGTGCGCACCGAGAACCACCTTCTGCTCCGGGTGTTTGGAGCCGGGGATGTCCACGATCACGTCGTTGACCGGAATCTGCTGGTAGTCGATGTCCAGGTCGAGGTCGACCCGGGTCGGCCCGGGGCCCACCCGGTAGGTCAGGTCCAGGCCGCCCTGCCATTCCTCCGGCGCCTCCGGGCCTTGCAACGCCGCCAGCAGGTGCTGGGCCTGACCGTAGGAGATCGGTGTGGTGGGCACGCTCGTCATGTTCTCCGCGTCCGACGGATCGAGGCGCGGCGTGTCCTGTGTGGACGGTCGTCCTGGCGTGAGCGGGTCGCCCGGGTACTGGAAGATGTACTGCACGCTGCCGCGCTGGATGCCGTCGGCGTTGCGCCACGGCCCGTCGGGGTAGACCTCGCCCTGCGTGAAGCCGTCGTCCGCGGGGTCGGAGTACAGGATCACGCCGGCGGCGCCGTGCTCTTCGGCCACCTTCGACTTCACCCCGCGGAAGCTCTGCCCGTAGCGGGCCAGCGCGATCTTGCCCCGGACGTCGACGCCCATCTCGGCGAGCTTCGCGTAGTCGTCCGGCAGGCCGTAGTTGACGTAGACGATGTCCGCGGTGACGTTCCCGGGCGCTGTGTAGGCGTTGTAGCCGACGACCACGTCTTCGAAGTTCTCGTGCCACGGGTAAGGCGGTTCCTTCACCTCCAGCTCGCGTTGCTGGGGGCCGGTCATGGTCACCGAGACGTGCTGCGGCACCGAGGCGTAGACGCTGTAGCTCTCCAGCCTCGGGTTCAGGCCCCACTCGGTCAGTTCGTCCACCGAGTACTGCGCTCTGCGCGCGGCGCCTTCGGTTCCGACCCTGCCGGGGTATGTCGACATCGCTTCGCTCATCCTCGCCGCGCTGTCGGCATCGACCTCCCGCTGCAGCGCCCGCTCCCAGGACCGGAGGTCGCCGGTTCCGCCCTGCGCGGTCGCGGGCGTGGTCTGCGCGGTGAGCCCGGCTACGAGTGCCGTGGCCAATGCCGCCGAACCGAACAACCACCTGCGGCGTCGGAGCGGTGCTTGCTGGGACATCCGTCCTCCTGAATGCCGTGGCATGCAGTTAGCAAGACGAAAGGTACAAAGCGCTGTCCCGGCCGCACAACGATCACCACCCGTTTGCTGGGGCTACTCCTCGGTCGGGCCGCCGACGATGCCGAGTCGGGTGCAGGTAGGGGCGTCCAGGTAGTCCAGGGCCAGGCGGCGGAAGACGTAATCCGGGAGGGAGTGGGCGTATCCGATGTCCGGGTCGGACACCGGGCCGCGCGGCTCGAACTGCATGCCGGCGTACTTCGCCACGTAGGTCTCCAGCGGCACGCCGTGCTGCAGGCCCAGCGAGACGGCGGCGGACAGGCTGTCCAGGAAGCCGCTGAGCGGGCTGCCCTGGCGGTCGACGCTCACCCAGACCTCGCCGAGCTTCCCGTCCGGGTAGGCGTTGGTGGTCAGGTGGCCCGTGACGCCACCGATGTCGAACCGGACGGTGTAGCCGCGGCGGCGGCGCGGCGGGTGCTGTCGGGCAGCGCTCTGCTCCATCCGGATGACCCGGCGCCTGCGGCGTGCCGGAGCGACGTCGGTGCGGGCCATGCCAGGAGGCACTCCTTCGTGTCAGTCGTCCTATATGGACAATGCGCGACGGTACCGCAGCGCTGCGCCACCGCCGCGCCCGGGCGGCCGCTTCACGCCCGGCGCCGCGCGCGCAACGCTCCGTTCGACAGCGCCACATCGGTGCCGAACGCGGCGCTGATCCTGGCCAGGGTGGCGCGCAGCCATTCGGCGTCGGCGGCCGATGCGGGGTGCAGGCGCATCTGCCGGGCCTGCATCGGCAGCATGCGCAGGTCGACGAGTTCGCCGGCCGGATCGAGCGAGGCGAAGAACAGCAGGCGCAGGTCGTCCCGGTACTGCTCGTAGCCCGGGATGCCCTCGTAGTCGTCGATGAAATCGCCGCAGCCGTAGAGCACGAGCCGGTTGTGGTAGATCTCGATCGGCCGCGGATGGTGCGAGGAATGCCCGTGCACCACGTGCACCCCGCCGTCGATCAACCGGTGTGCGAAGCGGACCTGATCGGCCCCGACGTGGTACTGCCAGTTCGTGCCCCAGTGCAGCGAGACGACCACGACGTCGCCGGGCCGGGTTCGCTCGCGGATCTCCCCGGCGATCTCGGCGGCCCGCCGGTCAGCGAGGTCCGGCAGGAAGTTCACGCCCGACCGCTTCGCGGTCGCCGCCCAGCTCGCTGGGATGCCGCTGGACGCGGCGCCGTAACCGAAGACCACGACCCGGCCGTGCGGCGTGCCGATCACCGCCGGCCGGTGCGCCTCGGCCGCATAGTGCCCGGCGCCCACCCAGCGCAGGCCCGCCTGGGACAGCGCGTCGAGCGTGTCGGCGAGCCCCCGGCGGCCGAAGTCCAGGACGTGGTTGTTGGCCAGGCTGCACACGTCCGGATGGCCGGCGGTCAGGCAGCCCACGTTCGCCGGGTTCATCCGGTAGTGCACGCCCTTGCCCGGGGCGAACTCGCCGTTGCGGGTGATGCTGGATTCCAGGTTGATCACCCGCACGTCGGGCGCGGCCACGTCGAGGGCGTGCAGTGCGCCGCCCCAAGGCCAGCCGAAGCCGACCGGGCTGCTGATCGGGCCGTTGCGCGCTTCGGCCGCCGCGACGTAGCTGCGCGCGTCGTGCAGGTACAGCTCGTGCAGGCCCGGATCGCCGGGGTGCGGCAGGATCTGGTCGACGCCGCGACCGGGCATCACGTCGCCGCACAGGAACAGCCGGATCAAGTCCATCCCGCTCACGGCGTCAGCACGATCCAGACCTGGCCGGGCGCGGGCAGTAGCGGCTCACCCGACGGGCCGGTGTAGGTGGCCGCGGCGTCGGGGGCCGGCCGGGACCAGGTGCCGTCGAACGATCGCCCGTCGCGGAGCACCGAGACCGCGCCGCTGCCGACCGTTTCGGCGATCGGCGAAGGGTTGCCTGCGGCGTCGCGGATCGCCGACTCGCGGACCTTGACCCGCTCGATCACCACCGTTGGCGGGCCGAGCCGCCCGCCGTCGACCGACGCGAACGGCGCACCGTCCATCGACGCCAGCCAGCGGTGCTCCTCGGCGGACCAGTAGAAGCCGACGGTGGCGGCGGGGAAGGTGACCTCGTAGTGGTCCGTCGGCGTGCCGCCGCCGGGGGCGGGCCCGGCGACGATCCGGTTCTGGCCCGGCCAGGGCGCGCCGGGCGGCAGCTTCGCCGGATCGAGGAACAGGTTGTGCGGAACGGTGCGCGACTCGTCGCGGGTGTAGGCGGCGGGCTGGTGCGCGTCGGAGGCATCCGTCACCGGTGCCGCCGCGATGACCGGCAGCAGCTCGGGAGCTGCACCGGAGTACGCGAGCGTCGGGTGGCCGAACTGCGGGAGCAGCTCGGCGTCGGTCTCCCGCGCGCTGCGCACGGGCCCGATCATCGGCGGCTGGTGCGAGGAGAAGATCGCCAGCAGGCGGCTGTAGCCGCCCTCCACCGGCTCGACGTAGATCACGTCGGCGGAGCCGATACCGACCGGCGGCCGGGCATCGGACACGTTGTCGATCTTCACCGCGAGCACCGGCGAGCCTGGCGGCGGGGTGGGACTGGCGGGCGGCGGGACGGCGCCGCTGGTGGCGGGCGGCGGTTCCGGCGGCGAGGGGGGCCCGGCGCGCGGCGTCGAGAACAGGCCGCAGGCGGCTGTGCCGAACACCGCGAGCAGGATGAGCGCCGCTGCGAACAGCGTGCGCATACGCCCGCGTCGCATCGTTTCTCCCGGAATCCCTCCGCGATCCAGGCTACGCCCGCGGCGGGCTCACATCGGGGCGAAACCGGGTCAGCGCCAGGCGAAGACCGGCTGCTCCAGGTCGGCGACGCGGGTGTCCCGGCCGTGCAGCACGACCTCGCTGAACTGGTGCAGGACCGCCGCCGTGGGGGCGTGGACGAGGGTGTCCAGCAGCGGCAGCTGGATGACCGGCCGGTCGGATTCGGCGATGGCCACGAACCTGGGCGCGACGTCCAGCTCGGAAAGCGTCACCAGGTCCACCCGCGCGACCTCGTCCGGGTTCGGCGACAACTCCGGCGCCGCGCCGATCCAAACCACGATCGGCGTGATGACGTAACCGGAGCGGGTCGCGTAGTCGTCGAGCCGCCCGAGCACGTCCTGCGCCCGCGCGGCGACGCCGAGCTCCTCGCGCAGTTCGCGCAGCGCGGCCTGCTGGGCGCCCTCGCCGGGATCCAGCCGCCCGCCCGGCAGCGCGAACTGGCCCGCGTGCGCGCGCAGCGTCGTGGCCCGGCGGGTCAGCCAGACACCCAGCTCGCCGCCGTCGCTGGCCAGGGTGATCGTGACCGCCGCGGCCCGGCGGCCCTGCAACGGGATTCGCCTGGCGCGGAACCGGTCCAGGCGAGCCGCGACCTGCCGGCGCGCGTCGTCTGGTTGCTGCGGGAACGTCGCGAGTTCGTCGGCCATCGCGATCCTTTCGCTCGGGCGCCGGGGGACCGGTCAGGCGGGTGGCAGGCCGCGTCCCAGCAGGTCGAAGGCCTCGTCCAGGAAGTCGTGCAGGTCGGTGTCCGGGTCGGCCTCGTGCCAGGACTGGATCGAACTGCGCATCGCGGTGATCGCGGTGGCCGCCAGCAGGCGGACGTACCGGTCCGCGCGGTCCCGCCCGAGCCGCTGCGCGAGGCCGTCGGCCAGCGCAGCCTCCAGGGCGCGCGAGGCGAGCACGATCCGGCGCAGCACCTCGGGGTGGTCGCGCAGCAGCCGCGCCTGGTCGCGCCAGATGGGTGCGGCCATCGCGGTGTCGATGGCCTCGCCGAGCGCGACGTGCGCCACGCGCAGTGGCGAGTGCTCGGCGGGCTGGGCCAGGATTCGCCGAGCGGTGCTCGCGACGCTCTCGGGATCCCAGGGCACCAGCACTTCTTCCTTCGCGGTGAAGTAGTTGAAGAAGGTGCGCGGCGAGACCTCGGCGCGGGCGCAGATGTCCTCGACGGTGACCGCATCGATGCCGCGCTCCAGGAACAGCCGGACGGCCGCCTGCTGCAACGCCTGCCGGGTCGCCCGCTTCTTGCGCTCGCGCAGCCCGCACGCCTGCTCGGCATCCGTGGTGCGCGCGGCCGTCGTCCTGGCCATCCGGGGCGTCCGTTTCTCTCGTCGGGGCGGCCGTCTCAGCCTAGTGCCCGGTTTCCGGCATCTCCGACAAACCGATGTTGCATCCGTGCATTTTTGCACAGACTGCAGAAATACGTTAGTGTTGCTAACCGTCAATGGGGTAGTTCTCGCCCGCGGCCGGGCGAACCGAACCAGTGCAGCGCCGCACCCCCGTCTCGTCACGAGGAGGGTTCTTGACCGAGGCACAGCCGAGCTCACTGGTGCGCACCCTGGCATCGGCGCTGTGGTTCCCGATGTTCTTCATCGTCGGATTCATGGTGTGCTACCTGCTGCCCTTCCACGCCCCGGCGCCGCACAACATGCCGGTGGCGGTGGTCGGGGAACAGGCGGCACAGCACCTCGACGCCGCCTTCGCCCAGGCGATGCCCGGCGGCCTCGACGTCACCGCGGTACCCGACGAGCAGGGCGCGCGCGACGCGATCCTGCAGCGCCAGGCAGTCGCCGCCTACGACCCCGCCGACGGGCAGCTGTTCTACGCCAAGGCCAACGGCTCGGCGCTGATGATGGTGCTGCAGCAGGTATTCACCCCGATCGCCACAGCCAGTGGCCACCACCTGGCGCTCACCGACCTCGCCCCGGCCGCGCCCGGCGACGTCATGGGCACCGGTCTCTTCTACGTCCTGCTGGCCATGAACATCCCGCCCTACATCACGGTGATGATGCTGCTGCGCGCCGCGTTGACCACCCGGCAGAAGCTGCTGGCGCTGGCCGGAGTCGGCGCCTTCGCCTCCGTGGTGTGCTACTTCGCCGCGCTGTCGATGGACGTGATCTACAACGAGCCCGTCCTGCTGCTGATCGGCTTCCTGCTCACCCAGGCGGTCGCGTGGACGACGTTCGGACTGGTGCCGTTCGTCAAGCAGTTCATCCCCGGCGTGGCCATGGGGCTGTTCGTGCTGCTGAGCATGCCCTCCAGCAGCGGCGCCATCCCCAAGGAACTGGTGCCGGTGTTCTTCCAGTCGCTGCACCGGTTCCTGCCGCTCGGGCAGGCCGTGGACTCGATGCGCGGCGTCCTGTACTTCAACGGCGCGGGAGCCCTGCCCGCCGTCCTCGGCCTCGCCGCCTGGTGCGCGCTGGGCGTCCTGCTGGTGGTGTTCAACCAGCTGCGCATGAAGCGGAAGAAGGCCGCGGACCCGGAAGCGGTGACCGCCGCGGGCACCTACGAGCACGAGGACGACAGCGAAGTCGTGGTGGACCCGGCGATCGAAGCGCCCAGGCCCAAGCACCACCACACGCTGGCCGGCACCGTGCGGGCCGCCGGTGGCGAGCCGGTGCCCGGCGCGATCGTGACCGTCACCGACTCGACCGGCGGGCAGCTGGCGCACCTGGTGACCTCGAACTCGGGCGAATACGAGGTGCACGACCTGCCCCGGCAGTACGTCACGGTGGTCGTCTCCGCGCCGGGCATGCGGCCCGCCGTGGACCGCGTGGCGGTGCGGCCGGGACGCATCGCGGGCTACGACTTCGTCCTGGAACCGGAAGCCGGGCACCACCGGATGGCCAGCGCCCGCTGATCAGTCGTCGGTGGGCGGATGGCGAACGATCAGGACTTCCTTCAGATCCGCCACCGCGCTGCCGTCGTCGCGGGTCACGGTGGTCTCGCGGACCACGAACTCCAGCGCGCCGCCCTTTCGGTCGTAGACGTCGGTGATCACCGGGCGTAGCACCAGGGTGTCGCCGGCGTGGGCCACGGAGTGGTACGTGAACTCCTGCTCGCCGTGCAGGACGTGGCGCAGGTCGACGCCGAGATCGGCGATGAAGCCGAACGAATCCGGCCCGTCCAGGGTCAGCCCGAACAGGAACGTTGGCGGCACCGGGAGATCCCGGTGCCCGGCTGCCCTGGCGGCGGATCGATCGGTGTAGACGGGGTCCGTTTCGCCGATCGCCGTTGCGAACTGTTGGAGGCGGCCCGGCTCGATCTCTGCCGTGATCTCCGGGAGGGCTTTGCCGATCACCGCTGGATCGATCGCCATCTTTGGGCGTCCTTTCCTGGGGTGGGTGTGGTTCGGATCGTACGGGGGTTCTGGGGTGGGGTTGAGGGTTGGGGAGGCTGTCTTTGGGGGCGTTGTTTGGTTGGCGTTGCTTGGTTGCCTTTGCTCGGGTTGGGACTTTTAGAGGTTCGGTATCTTTTGGGGCCATCCCCGCGATGGGTGGAGGGTGGGGCTGCGTGCCGGAGGTCAAGCCCGGCCTTGCGGCCGCCCCTTCG
>NZ_JBFAKG010000133.1:2117-22010 GCF_040655595.1 Saccharopolyspora sp. NPDC050389 | reverse complement strand
TGTGCACACCCAGCAGCCGACCCCATACCCTGGCAGAGGGCACGTCGTTCTCCGTCTATGTGGTTTCTGTTCCTCGACAGCTCAGAAACCTAGACGCAGCAACGACGTGCCCCTTCTCGCGGGCCAACTACCACCCACACATCAGTACGAAGAGCCGAACTTTTCCGGTCGACCAGCACTGCCCCGACACATAGATCACGAATGCATCCGGGCCTGAAGGCCATTTACGCTCCCCTACCCGCGCTGCGGACAGAGGAGCAGACCAGGCCGTCAACGGAGCTACAAGTCGCCCTCGCGAAGTTCTTCCTGCAGCACACGGGTGTTCGCTCGGTAGCGGCTCGCTCCGTCGGCCTCCCGGCGAAAGGAACAAGTTCACCAGCAACAAATCCGTCGCGACTAGCCCACTCAGCGCACCCGCGCTCCCAGGAACGTTCATTCATCACAGCCCCTCGAAGACACCTCCGACAGCTGGTCAAACCCCGATAACCCGATCGCCAACGGTGACCATCCGAGCACGCTCGACACTCATCGCTGTGCCGAGCCGGGGCCGATCTTTCGGCGCCTCGGCTCGACACGTGCCCGTGAAGCGACTAGCGAAGTCGTTCTTCCAGGCGAGCGTGGAAGGGCTCGTAATCGTGGTCGGGGAAGATCTCGGGGAAAATCCTCAGGACGTCTCGCATGCCGTCCATGCCGAACTGGAAGTCGATGTCCGGAGCGTCCACATCGGCGAACAGGTACTGCCATCCATAGACGCCCTTGGTCACGAGAAGCGCATTGAGGTATTCGCCTCCAAGGCCGAGAAGCCTTCCAAGCCGCCTTCGACGGCCTCGAAGCAATCTGGACCCAAGACATCGCGACCTACGCCGCCACACTCCAGAACGAAGCCCCCATACCCCCCAAGCTATCCCGGTGACGGGGGCGTTGTCGATCAGCTCCGCCCCCGCCCGCCGCGCCCGGCGCAGCGCCTCCTGCACCGCGGACTCGGACCGCAGCACACCACCGAGCCGGTCGAGGACGCCGATCTCATCGGTGATCGACCCGTGCTGGGGAAACCGGCTCTTCAACTCCGCCGAATCGAGCACCACGTGCGGAATCCCGTGCTGCTGCACCGAAGCCAGCACGTTGCGCGTCGGCGCAATGGTCGCAGCGCCGATCGACAGCACTCCCGACGCGTGAAACAGGGTCCGCTGCCCGTCCCGCTCCAGCTCCTGCCAGAGCTCGCGGGCTCAAGCAGCATCGGGACGTACTCGGGGTTCTCGTGGTACCCGGCACGGAACAACCGCGACTCGCCCGCGTAGCCCCGGCGTCATGCCCCAGCGCGTGCTGTTCCACGCCGACGACCTGCGCACCGTGGACCTCCGCGAGCCGCCACGCGGCCATCGCTCCCACGCTGCCGAGCCCCACCAGGATCACGTCTGCATCCATGGAGGGGATTCTCAACGCCCCCGACGAGCTCCTGCAGTACCTCGTCAATATGAAAAGGTGTAAAGCTATAGAGGCTGTTTTGGATGTGGTGACGTGCGGATGTGGTAACGCGGGCGTTTTGTCTTTGAAGCGGCGCAGCCGCTTAACCCACCCCACGCAACCGGCACCGCCGCGGGTTCTCAGAGGTCTTCTCGCGAGGACAGCCCCGACGTGGTGAATTGGTCATTCATGATGTCGGGGATCCCACAGCGAGAAGACCGCAGCAACTCCCGCAGGGGGGCCGCCACCCACACCGCCACGCAGGACGAGCCTGGAAACAGGCTCTATAGCTCATCTCTGTAGATGGCGTGGCGTGGACGAAGCCTGTGACCGGCACAGCCGCCGGTGGATAGTCAGCCGCTCGTGCATTCGTTCAGGTGCGCCGGGCTTGGACAAGCCAGTGTGCTGCGCCGTACAGCACGCCTCGGTCGGTGAGGTGGTCGGCGATGTTGCCCCTGAGGGTGTCGAGGGCGCGGGCGCGGGATTCGTCGTCGAGTTGCCCAAAGGCCGAGGCAAAGTGGTTGGCGATGAAGTCGAATGCGTCATCGACGTCACGGCCGTAGTACATGGGGATGGTCAGGCCTGTCATCTCGATGTCGACGAAGCCTGCTCCGCGCAGCAGCTGACGCACTCGGTCAGGGTCGCTCAGCGAGAATGGCGTTGGAGCCTCGGGTGGTGGCGGTGGCAGTTCACGACCGCCGGACGCGATGGTGCGGAACGTGCTGATGCCCTCGTTGCGGTCGAGCGCTTGCCAAGTCAGCTGCACGAATCGGCCGCCTGGCCGGATGGCGCGCGCGATGTTGGCGAACGCCGCCTGACGATCGCCGAAGAACATCGTGCCGTGCCGGCTGACGGCGATGTCGAAGCGCGACTCACCGAAGTCGTGGACTTGCGCATCTGCTTGGACGAACGTCGCATTGTTCAGCTGGTCCTTCGCGGCCAGTGTGCGTGCGAGGTCCAGCAGCGTTGACGACAAGTCGACACCCAGCGCCGAACCCTCGTGGGCGATGCGGGCCGCGTCGCGAGTGACCTGGCCACTGCCGCATCCGATGTCCAGTACCAGCGAATCCTGCTGGATGTCGGCTGCATTCAACAGCTCACCGTGGTAGCCGGCAATGCCCTGGTCGAAGCGTTGGGCACGCTCGGTCCAGAATGCTCCACTGCCGCCGTCCCAGGAGCGGAACTGATCGGTGTTGGACGAGTCGACGGTCGGAGTGTCGGTCACGGTCTCTCTCCTCGAGTATCGGCGGCCTAGTTCACCTGGCCGCAGTTGCGATCGTGTCGATGATGTTGCTGCCAGCCTCAAAAGGCCCATTCATATCCACGCAATTCGAGGACGCAGATCCCGGCGTACATCAGCAATCCGAGCACACCCCCGATACGGATCCGCCTGAGCTCTCCGTCACTGGGCCAGTCGACATCCGCGTCGCGGGTCCTCCACTGCCACCACGAGAACGGACTCAATGCCGCAAACGCCGCGGGAGGCACGAAGAACACACCGAAGATGATCGTGATGACATCCATGCCAGTTCCCCTTTCCCCGCCGGCGATGACAGGCGAAGCCGACCACTGCCGCAGGTGCTTCGTCGTGGTCATGATCATCAGCGGAAGCCGGTGATGGTGGTGCTGTCGAACCCGTCGGCGAATTGTGCGGCGACAAGGCTGCCTGGTGCCGCCACCGGGGCGAGTTGCCACGGCCGCCAATGTGAGCGGTTCCAGTCGTCGAGTTCAGGGGTGAGCAGAGCGGTGCCGGTGGCGCGGTCGAGCAGCAGGAGGTCGCCGTCGCCGCGGACGCCGCCGTCTGCCGCGATCGCGGCGATTGCGTCCGGAAGGAAGGCGAAGGGCAAGCCACCAGTCTCTGCCAACTCAAGGGTTTCGTTCGTCCAGCGCACGGAGCCGTTGACATCAACGAGATGCCACGGCCCTTGCGATTCCAACCGGTTCAGAGTTTTCTGGTCTGCTCCTTGGTCGCCGACGAGCACGTCTGAGCTGTGCGGATCCGAGTAGCCAGCTCCCAAGCGGGGTGGGCCGCTGATCTCGATCCCGGTCCGCGCGTTGAGCGCACGCAGCTCGCCCTGCGGGGTTTGGACCCCGATGAACCCGTTTTCCGTTCCTGTGAGCACCTTGTCGCCGGGAGCTGTCAGCCGCCATAATTCCCGGCCGTCCCGGGCATCGACCGCGACGGTGACGCCCGGCGGTGTCGGCGCCGATTGGCTGGAGCCTGCCCAGTCCTTGACCGCGACGGCGTCGCAACGCATCACGACCACATCGGAGGTCGTCACCGGGTACTCACCGCTCTCGCACGAACTGGCAGTGATCGGTCGCTGCCACAGCAGCGCGTTCGTGCGCGGATCACGGGCCTCGACACTGGTTGGCTCATAATTGTTCACACGGGCGACGATGAGAGCCTGTGCGGTCTCGGTCGTCGTGATGCGGTTTTCCATGCCGTTTACGGGGTCAGTGGATTGCCAGAGCTGTTCGCCGGTGAAGGCGTCAAAGGCCACGAGAGAATGGTGGTGCGCGGGTTGATCGTAGGGCTCGTCGTCCACCACGCCGGTGTACGTCGTGAAGCCGAGTACCACCGTTCGGCCGGAATCGAAAACGTGCACACCGGTGACGGATTCGATGTCATCGCGTCGGTAATGCCAGCGTTCGCCGCCGGTTGTGCCGTCCAGCGCGACGATTCCGGAAGAAAGCCAGACGACGACACCGGCTCCGGCAGCACGAATCTCGTACGCCTCCTCGCCTGGAAATGTTCGTTGCCATGCGGGTCGCAGGTGGGATGTCGGCAGGGCGGCGGGCGCAGTAGGTGCAGCGGTGGTCGCGTCAACATGCCGGGAGTCCCCGATGCGAACATCCACCAGCACACCGGCGGCGATCACAACCACGAGCCCGGCGACCGGCAAAGTCATGACGGACACCGGGCGCGGCCGAGCGCCGTAGGCGCCGATCCCCACCAGCACGGTACCCACGCCCGCACCGATCAAGGCAGGAAGCGCCAGCGCGACCTGATTGCCCGGCGCATAACCAGGCCCGGGATGACCGGAGACCAGAAGCAGCACCAGCACGACAGCAACACAGACCACGCCTCCAACAGCGGTGACGGCAAGAAGGCGCGACCACCGCCACATTGCGACAGCCACCAGCACCGCCAGCAGCGGCACCAGCACCCACCCTGCCAGCAGCGCCGTAGACGGAGCAGCGAGATCGGCCGAACGGCCGAAATCGGTGGTGCGCAGACGCCCGCCCGGATCGCCACTCAGCCACGCGAACAGCATGAGCCCAGCCGCGCCGATCAGCAGCCCCACACCAACCAGCGCCAGCCATCCTCGCACCCGGCTCCCAGAAGTACGTCGAGCCGAGGACTCGCAGGCCCTTGTCGTTGGTTTGGCCGTATCCGTCACGAACAAGCTCCCGCATTGGCCGGATTCATCGCCGGTTCTGACGTAGGAACACCACACTCTGGTTCCACCCAACCGCACGGGCATCGTCGTGAAGCCAACGGAGCCGCACGCCCGCGCGGTCGCTGCTGCTCCCGATGTGCCACAACTGCTTCGCACTCGGCCGCACAGCTGACGGCTGTGCCGCTGGCAGAATCGACGAGACCGACGATCTAGCTCACAAAGATTCCCTTGTGGACATGCCGTCGCCCCGACATTCGCGGGTGCTCGGTTTCATCGACGGCCGACACAACCGACGTGACCGATTCGACCACTAATCTCAAATGAAAATCCAAGCCAGGACCACGCTCAACGGTGGGGCAAAGCGGTCCCCGCCGGGCTCGCCCGCATTGACGGGCACCTCGCCCGGATCGCGCCCCTGGGCTGAGTTCCCGATCGACGCAGTCCAGGCCATGCTCTAGCCGGGCGGATACCGCAGTGCCACCGCCGCGGTGCAGACATTGATCGCTATTGAATCGCTGTGCGGTATGTGCGGCGGCAAGCGTCCCGGTGACTGTGAACGCTCGGATCTTGTCTGCTCGTGCAAGCGGCTGTTTCGCCGATCCGAGGTTTCGGCCCACACCGGGTTTTCGCTGGGATAGCGTGATCATCGTGTACCCGCTCAAGCGTTTGATCGTCACTGTGCTCGCCGTCCTGTTGGTCACCAGCTGTTCGACCGGGATGGAAAAGTCACACTCGCCGCGCAGGACTGTGCCGGTGGCGAAGTACGACTTGGAGGGCGACGAGTTCTTCGGCGGTTTCACTGCGGCCAAGTTGCGCACAGTGGACCCATGCCCGCTGCTGCATGGCACCAACCTCTTGAGGTACGGCGTCCCCATCACCGAGGAGTTCGGGGGCGACCTCGGGTCGTGCTCGATTCTCATGACAGACCACGGCGGTGAGCTGTTGCACGTCGCGGTGGCCATGGACTATCCCGCGTACCTGGAAGCCGAGAATCGTATCAGCGGTCTGCCCGCATTGATTTGGAGCGACTCGGACGGATGCGACGCTCACGTCGTTTATCAGGGCGGCGGGGCAGAGGACACGCCACGGACGGTGCGGGTGAGGGTCGAAAGCCAAGAGCGCCCCGAGACTTGCTCACCGGCGGTGCAGATCACGACCGAGGTGGTGGAGCAACTGCGGGCGGACCCACCGATCGCGGCTCGGTCGCCGGACGAGCTGACCGGGATCGATCCGTGCGTCCTGCTCGATCCGCTCGCAGGCCAAGATCCGCAGGTGGGCGTTACCGCGAAGCCCGAGCCGCGAGGAATTTACGGGTGCGGCTGGGAACTGCCCAGCGGTGTCCGGGTGGACGTGTCGTTCGACGACGGGTCCAAGGACCCCAGCGGGCTGCCCGTCGACATCGGTGGGAAGCCCGCGTCGGTCATCCCGGATTCCCCGGATGCCTCCTGCCAGATCGAGTGGGAACACCGGCAGCCGCCGGACGAAAGCAAGTTCGCGACCGAGAAGGTCGTGGTGGTCGCGACCAACCACAACCCGACCCAGATCGACCCCTGTGCGAGCGCGGTCGGCTTCGCGCAGCAGGTGAAGGCCAAGCTGCCACCCACCTGACGCCCGGCAAGACCGTGTGCGCGCTTTGATCGATGACACCACCTCAACCTGCCCCGGTCAGCTTCGCGAGGTCCACCCGCACCAGCCAGGAACGAGCCCGCAGTGGGACAAAGCAGCCTCCATATTGGACACCAATGCGGAGCTACCGTCCTGGACACCGTCGTCGCCGACGGACACGAACTGCACAAGATCCTCGTCGAACTCGATCAGGACCTTGCCCAGTGAGAGGCAGGTTCTTGCCACTGCGATGTCGAACAGCGCACTCCTTGGCGTGACCGGGAACGATTTGCGGATTCTCCACGTCCAACCAGCGACTGCGGATAGACGGCCTAGGAGGGCAAGACCAGTGTTTGATCAGAGTGCGTTTCAGACGTTCTGGATGGCCTGCTTTGTGCTCATCCTGATCTCCAACATCGTGCAGGCGCGTAGAAGAAAGACCCGGCGCTCCGGGCATTCCTCGACGTTCGGCAGCGACATCGGCAGCGGCTCGACGAGCTACGGCGATACAGGCAGCGGCTCCGACTTCGGCGGATTCAGCTGCGGCGATAGCGGCGGCAGCAGTTCGTCCAGCAGTGACAGTTCCAGTTCCTGCTGAGGCTTGCACCGCCCCGGAAGGGGCTCCCGAAACCATGATGATGTCAGGAACGAGACCGCCCGCTCGCGGGCGATCGTGACCGGTCACGGGCCGCGAGTCCCACCTGAGCAGGTTCCGGGACCGCTGTCCACGAACAGGGAATGATGCCTTTGAACAGCTTGCGACGATTGTCGGTTCTTGCGCTGGGCGCGTGCATGCTGGTGGCGTGCTCGCCCGAACAGGACAACACGCCGGGGCGCCCGGCTCCACCCGGAACCGTACTTCCCATCGGCACGAAAGCACTCGTCGACTACACCAACGAAGACCAGCACGGCACGATCGGCATCACCGTCACCTCCATCGTCCGCGGTGACCGTGCTGACCTCGGACCGGATCCGGGTGCCGAGAGCCGGACGGGCCGAGTGCCGTACTACCTGCACGCCGTGATCAGCAATGAAAGCGATGCCGCATTCGAGGACATGGACGCCGAGACCTTCCTGGGCGTGCAGCCGTCGGACAACTCCGAAACCGCGCACTACTCCGGCGTCGTCGAAGGCAAGTGCATACCCGGACGAGCCACGGGATTCGCGGTTCGGGGCGCCGAGTACGAGATCTGCAGGATGATCATGGTCAGCCCGACCGCGACGGTCACGGCGACGTACAGCGGCGTGCAGTTCGACATCGGTGAACCACAGCCCGCGCAGCACTACGGAAACAACCCAATCCGATGGCAATAGCAAGCTCCTGATTCCGCCGGACACCATCCCTTCCCACAAGGGGACTCGCGCGGTCACGAAGTCCATGTCGCCTCCCCGGGAATGCTGTTCAGGGGCAATGAAAAAGACGGATGAGTTGCCGTGTGGCCCCACGCGTCCGGGCTGTGGGCGGAGAAGACGGTTCATGCTGCATTTCGTTGAATGGTCACATCGACAAGAACACGAGCGAACCAGCAGTCCCGCGTCGTCTGCTTCTACCGGCAGCACGCCGGCCATGGCTCGGTGACGTGCCACCGTGCCTCTACGCTGGCGGGGTGGCGATTCCTCGATCAATCGGTGTTGCAGCGGATCTGGCCGCGGCCGCCGCGCTGACCGCGATCATGCTCGTCGCGGCGGCAATCTCGACCGATTTGCCTGCCCGACCGGTCGATACCGTGGTCGTGGTCGGCGTGATCGTGATCGGCGCGTGGGTGGCGGCCGCACGCCGGTGGCCGAGAACGGCACTGGTCGGGGCATGCGCGTCCTTCTTCATCGTGCTTGCAATCGGCGTTCCCGCCTTCTCCCCAGCGCTGGCGCTCGGCTACGAACTTTTCGTCGTGGCGCTGGCAGGACGCTTCGCCTGGGGTGTGTCGGTTATCGGCCTGATCGGGGTTTCCGGCCTGTCGTTTCGGCTGCTGGGTGCGGAAGCCGAACCGTTCACGCGGGTTGCGATCGACACTCTCTTCGATGTCACGCTGCTGTCGGTGCTCGTGTTGCTCGGCGAGACGCTGCACAGCAGGCGGGCAATCCGCGCGGACGCCGGACTGCGGCTTCGGATCGCCGAGCAGGAACACGACCGGCGCATGGCCGACGAACGGCTTCACATCGCGCGGGACCTGCACGACGTGCTGGCCCACACCATGACCGTGGTCGGCATCCAGGCGAACGTGGCCGCAGACTGCCTTGCCGACGAGCCGGGCCGCGCGAGGGAAGCCGTGGACCGGGTGCGTGCGGCCGGTGAGGACGCCATGGCCGACCTCCGCAGCACGATCGCAGTTCTGCGCTCACGGCCCCAATCGGAAGGCAGCACCCGCCCGGCGCCGAACCTGGAGCAACTGCCGGAGCTGGTCGATACCGCACGGATCGCCGGGATGCCGGCGACGCTCGAGGTACGTGGGGAAACCGCGATGTTGAGGCCCTCGGTAGCGCTCACCGTCTATCGTCTAGTCCAGGAATCAGTGACCAACGCGCTCCGCCACTCCGGGGGCAGTGCGCTGGCGGTCACCGTCGACTGCGGCTCCGAGGAGGTTGTGGTCACCGTCCGCGACAACGGCCAGCGGGCGAGCCGACCCAACCGATCGCCGGGCTCCGGACTGCGCGGGATGACCGAACGAACGAGCGCACTGGGCGGAACGTTGGAGTGCGGAAGGGCCGACGACGGTATGCCGGGCTGGCAGGTGCGGGCCCGCCTTCCGGCAGGAGGTGCGTCATAACCATCACGGTGGTGCTCGTTGACGACCAGGCATTGGTGCGGACAGGCCTGCGTGCCTTGTGCGAGCGGGACGGAGACATCATCGTGGTCGCCGAGGCCGAAAACGGGGCGCTGGCGGTTTCCTCGGTCAAAGAGCACCAGCCCGATGTGGTGCTGATGGACATCAGGATGCCGGTGCTCGACGGTCTGGCCGCAACCGAGCGCATCGTCGCCGACCCGGACATCAACGCGGACGTTCGCGTGTTGGTGCTGACGACCTACGAGGCCGACGAATACGTCTTCGGGGCCATCCGGGCGGGCGCCAGCGGCTTTGTCACCAAGGACATCCGGCCGGAGGCCTTGCGCGACGCCGTGCGCACGGTGGCCGAGGGGCAATCGTTGTTGAGCCCGAACGCCACCCGTTCGCTGATCCAGGAGTTCGTGGCCAACCCTCCTCACCACGGCGACGATCAGCCATTGCGGGTCCTCACCGAGCGGGAGCGGGAGGTGCTGGTGCTGGTCGGCCGTGGTCTGTCGAATGCCGAGATCGCCAAACTGCTCTTCCTCAGCCCTGCCACGGTGAAGACCCACGTCAACAGGTCCATGACGAAGCTGGACGCACGTGATCGTGCGCAGCTCGTCGTCCTCGCCTACGAGACCGGCCTCGTGCGGGCCGGGGATCCCGGCCCGCAGACCAACTAAAGGCCGGCCGGCGTATTCGCCGATGACGTGGGTGCGTCCGCAGTCCGAACAGGCGGTTTTGCCGTTCCGGACATCGACAGTGCGCGGAGGACGCACAACCATCCCACCGCGCCGATCGCCATGCGCAGGTAGTTCAGCCCGGTCCACCAGCTGACGAGCGATTCGATTTCCGTCGCCGACCAGGAGGCGCCACTGGCCTGCAGCATGAGCATCTGCGGCACGAAGAAGCTGTAGCTGAAAACCGCATACCCGATCATGAACGCCGACCCGGCCAGCCACCACGATCGGTTCGCGTTCGCCGACCGCCACGCCGCCACCAGGTTGGCGATCGCGAGCACCCCGACCATCGGTGAGACGAACGGCCAGAAGACCCGACCCGCCGCCTTCATTCCGCTGTTCTCGATCGCGGCGACCACCTGGTCGCCCGGCAGTGACGACCACTGCGGAACGACGACGAGCTTCTCGTAAAGCCCGGCGCCGAACTGGATGCCGACGAAGATCGCCAGCGGAAGCAGCCAGACGACCGAATTCCGCCACGGCCCAACCCTGTCACGATTCATCGCACTACTCCCGCACACCCTGGTTGTAAGCCCAGCGCCCCGATCCGCCGAGGCCGTGCACGGCCCGGACACCCAGCGCCGAAGCTACGGCCGCGAGGTCCTCCGGAGCCGCACGCGGATCGTTCGCACCACCTGCGATCAACTCTCATGGAGAAGACGTTAAGCACGGCACAGGCCACCGCCATCCGCCTCGCGCGGCGTCCGGACTACCGCATCCGCGGTAGTCCACCGGCACCACCTCGCGCCAAGACTCGATCACAGCCGGCGTCAGACACACCGATCATTCCGAAACGAGCTGGTTGTTCCATACCTGGTCTGCTGCCTGAGGTTGACAGAGAGGGACGCGCTGCCCTGATCGGCTGGGCGGGTCACTGAGTGGCTTCATGGAAAGCCGCGGCTGCGGTCTCGCTGAGCTGCCTCGCCTCGACATTGGCAGCCACCCGCAGCGGCTCCCAACCCACGTCGGGCCCATGCGAAACCCATCCTTTATGAACGCAAGCCCCTGCGAGTCAACCATCGCGAACCCAACGCTGGCGAAGAGAACGCCCTGGTCAGACACGGCCCAGCACGCTCCCCCGCAGCAAAGCTCAACATTCGTCCAGTGTGCGTTCGAGTCGCACCGGGGGCACTCGCAGCAATCACACCAAATCCCAGTCCGCCTGACCTGAAGATCCAGGTCGAAGTGCAGCTGGCGATGGAACGCAGGGCAAGGCGGGCGCGGGCCCGATGAGCCAGATGCAACGCGTGATTCCCGCTCCTTCGATGGCCCTGACCATTGACCTGCACCTACAGCACGCGCGCCTGCAACTGTCCCGCATTCCACGGCGGGAGCTCGGCCTGCTGAGGTGGGCGGACTCGCTCGATAAGCCAGCAATCGCCCTGAGGCCCAGCACCAGCGACAGCAACCGTCTGTCTCTCCTTTTCCGCCGGCCCATTGGCGGGATGTCGATCGAAGCCTTCGACTACCCGGCTTGCGACGACAGCCGCTTCGGCCTGCCGACCGGACCGGAGCCTTCGAGACAGGTCAGCTGGCCGACGTTCGCAGACATCGCGCGACACCAGGGGCGCGGGGGTGGCCGGAAATGACGTTGCGGTCGGCTACCCAAACGCCGCGCCCTGAGCGCTCGCTGTGGGTTCAACTCATCTGCACGCTATTGGTGGCCGTGGGCGCGGCCTTCGTTTCGTACCGGCATGGCCGGGAGTTCGCTCTGCGGTTCGGCGCGGACGCGGCCACCGCGACGATCTGGCCGTTGATCGTGGATGGGTTGCTGACAATGGCCACGGTCGAGCTATGGAAGTACGACCACAGCCGACGCGACGGCGGACAGTGGAAAGCGTGGCTGTCGTTCACCCTCGGAATTGGACTGTCACTGTGCGCGAACGTGGCCTCCGCTCCTGAGCTGAGTGCCTTCGCGATCGCGGTGGCGGCCTGCCCGCCGCTGGCGTTGCTGCTGTCGGTCGAACTGTTGAACCAGGCGTTGAAGCGGCATCGGGTCCAGACTGCTAACGCGACCAGCGCCGAGGCTGGAGAGACCGGATCAAGAGCTGCAATGCCGGCAGATCCGGACGATGTGCCAGCGCCGCGCACGGCCGTCAACAAGATGCCTGGTCAGCACACTTGCGGCGAGGACGCAGCCCCGGAGACATCGCATGGCAATGACGACGATCCGTTGGTCGAGCAGGCATGTCAGCTCGACGCCGAGCATTGGAACTCGTACCAACGTCCGATCTCGGCCGACACGCTCCGCCGACGCCTTGGCATCGGTTCGCGCCGCGCCCGCGCCTTGACCCGCCACGTCCGGCAACGTCGCCAACCCGGGGCGGTGTTGTCAGAGCCAGCACAGTGAGAGCCGGGCCGCGGTGGGCTGCCGCACCTCAGGCAGCCCACCACATTCCATCCTCCGCAGACGATCTCTGCCGAAGAGGCACCAACTACGGCTTCCTCACGTTGTTCTTCGAGCACCAGCTTCTCCCATCACACTGGTCGGCATCTCCGGGAACTCCGCCAAAAGCGCCCGGATCCGCGGCTCGACCGCATCCACGATCGACCCCTTACCCGCCCGCACATACCGAGGCGCCTCATGCGAGGCCAGCGCCTTGCGCACAGTGTTCCTCGAGATCCCGAGCCTGCGGGTGATCGCCTTGATCGACATCCCCTCAGCCCGGTGCAGCCGGCGGATCTCCGCCCAGTCCTCCACGCTGATCACTCCCTCACGATCACCGAGGGGGTCAGAATTCGCCCGGAACCAGACGGTCAGTATTCAAGCGGAACCGACACGCATGTCCTCCGTTGGCGTTGTTGCTGTCGGTCGAACTGCTGAACCAAGCGCTAAAGCGACATCGAGCTGAAACTGCGGCCTCCGTTGAAAAGCGCTCTGGAGACCGGGCGCCGACGAGCAGACTTCCAACCGAACCACCTGGAGAGCACTCACCGACAGCTGACGCCCTAGCGGATGAGGCCGCGCCAACGGGGTTGTCGATGTGTGGTCTCAGGACGTGCTTGTCCGTTTGTCGTCGGGAGATGCTTGACCGGATCTTGGTGTGACTCCGGCTCCGGTGACGTGGAGACGGGTGATCGGGGTGAGGTCGCGGCGGGGGCGGACGGCGATCTCTTCTTCGCCGTGCAGGATTCGGAGGTGGGTGTCCTCGATGACGACGGTGACGAGCTTGCCGCGGTGGCGTGGGCCGAGTTTGATGCGTTGGCCGGCGACCATGATCCTGCCGCTGGCATGGACTTTGCGTTGGGCGCGCAGTGATCCCGCGGGTAGCGGTGGTGGCGGCAGTGGTGTGGACGGGGTGCGGGCGCGGTGGAGTCGGGTGAGCCGGTCGGTGCTGATGGGGCAGGGCCAGCTGCCGATGAGGGCGTTGTCGAGGATGGCGTGCATGAGGTGTCCGTCCAACCGCAGCGTGACCTTGCGGCCCGCGTGGGCGAACCCGATCAGGTGCGTGGTTCCGGCGATGGACACGGCGCCGTGCCGGGTCACGGTGCGGTCGATCTCGACGGCTCCGCCCTCGGGGAGGACCGGGGTGCCGTTGAGCCGGCGGAGCGCGGGCTGGGCGGGCTGCGGGCCTGCTGGGCGGGCGCCTCGCATCGCCAGGTGGCGCAGATCGTCGGGTCGGAGCCGGGAGGAAACCGTGCGCACGACGTGCCCGTTGGCCACGACGTGGATGCTGCGCTGGTCGGCCCAGATGGTCACGGTCCGTCCGGCCATGGCTTGGTGCAGCGAGATGGTCTGACGACCGGATCGGACGGACAGTTCGCCGCTGGGGGGCACGCGGGTCTCGAACTCCACGCCCGTGCCGTCGGTGGCGGCCGCTGCGGGTGCCTCGATCACATCGATGGCGAGTGTGGACACGGTTTCGTCCGATGTGGACTTTGGGACGTCGAGCTGGGTGGGCCCGTTGGGTCGGAACAGGCTGGCTGGAGTGGCCATGTCCAGTGCCTGGTGGGGCCGCTGCTGGTTGTAGCTCTCGATCCAGGCGTCGATCGCTTCCTGTGCGGCGGCCTGGGATTCAAAGGGGGCGACGTGGTTGAGGAACTCCTCCCGCAGCGTCTTGTGGAACCGTTCGATCTTCCCGGTCGTCGTCGGTGACCGCGGCTTGGTCAGCCGCTGGGTGATCCCGTTCTCGCGACAGAGCCGCTCGAAGAGCACCTCGACCGGCTGTGGCCTGTTGTGTCGGCCGGTGAACTGCGCCCCGTTGTCGGTCAGCACTTCCGAAGGCACCCCGTAGCGGCGCATCGCCGCGGTGAACGCCGCGCACACCGCCCGTGCGGACGGCACCGCGACCACGGCCGCGATCACCACGAATCGGGAATGGTCATCGATCCCGGTGACCAGCTTGCACTGGCGACCATCGGCCAGTGGGACGCCGCCGACGATGTCGAGCTGCCACAGGCGCATCGGCTCCTGGCGCTGCCAGCGCTTGTACTTGCGCTTGTGGTGCTGGGCCTGGGCATCGATTAATCCGTTGCGCACCAACACCCGGTGCACCGTCGCCCGCGACGGCGGCCGATCGACACCCCGTCGGCTGAACTCATGGCTGATCCGCCGGGCACCCACCGCGGATGCTGCCGCCGCAACTCACAGACCAGCGCCTCGACATCCGGATCAACACGGTTCGGACTCGTGTGCGGGCGCCGTGACCGGTCCGCCAGCCCCGGCATCCCCTCCTGCTGAAACCGTTGCCGCCACGAATAAAGCGACTGCCGCGACGTCCCGAATCGGGCGGCGACCTCACCGATCGGCGAACCGCCCAACACCTCGCACACCGCCCGATAGCGGTACTCCACCAACGCCTGCTGATCCACAACCGCCTGCCCGCGAACCGCGAATACGACCGGAAGCGAACAAGATCATGATCAAGCCGGCACGTCAAGAGTGTCCCGAGAACGATCGGTCAAGGATCTCCTGAGCCCATACATTGACAGGGGTGCATTCCAGAAAACAACATGGCTGGTCAGAGCACTGATCGTAGCGCCTTGACGTCCGAAGCTCTGGAAGCCATCGTTGGTCACGATCCGCTGTTCGAGCGAGCATGCGAGCTGGATTCCGAACATTGGGTCAACTACAAGCGGCCGATAGCAGCTGAGACGCTGCGGCGCCAACTGGGTGTCGGTTCAGATCGGGCCCGCGTCCTCACTCGCCAGGTCCGGCAGCGTCACCAGCTCCTCGGAGCAACGCCCAGTGACCAGTGAGGGGCCTGCAGCTTGGGTGGCCCTTCGAACGACGAAGGGCCACCCAAATGCCCGTCGCTAAGGCCGCCAAGATCGACCAAGCCCGTGGTTCAACGTCCTGCTCGTGCTTCGTTGATCGATTTCCGTAGCGCTGCTTCGAGGTCTGACACCGGTTCCGCGAGCGACCAGCTCCGGTTCGCGCTGCGTTTTGACATCCGGGACTCCGGTGACTCGTGGATTTCCAACATGGAGCACCTCGAATCGATCCGGATGCGCGACCGCCAGAATGACCGCGCCTGGCTGGTCGCCGTCCGGCACGGCGACGACTGGGTCGACCCCTTCGGCAGCCAGACCACGTTCGCCAAGCGCTCCTGGGCCGACTTGATCGGCTGAACTACCCCGAGCGCGCCGTCTGGGGCCGCTTGCACGCCTCCATCCGCACCAGCTCCGGCGAGCCCTGCCGGACTCCTGTGCGGGAATTGGGCGCTGACTGACGCGCCCACTTCCTCAACTGTTCTGAACCGCTATGCCCGCCCAACAGCAAGCACCTCTGCAAGAGCATGGTCAGCGTCGTGCTCTCGTCACGCAGACCGGCTTCGAGCTGGGCCAGCAAACTTCCGCGCGTAGGCGGCGTCCAGAAAGTTGCAGCTCCTACAGCGGGAGGTATTCGCGGAGTTTGCCGCAGACGTGGAGCCGGTGGTCGCCGATGCGCAGTTGCAGGGTGGGGAAGCATTCGGCCATTTCCAGGTCGGTCAAGGGCGGGCCGAGTGGTGCATCGACGTAGCCGCGGTCGTCTTCGCGCCAGGTGCCGACGGGGTCCGCGGCGCGTATGCGGGTGATGACACCGTCGACGACGTAGTTGCCTAGCGAGGCTGGTTCTCAGCGCGGATCATGCATCGGAGGCTGGCGCGGGCGGCAGCCAAATCGTCTCGAGCGATCAGTGCCTCACAGCTCCCGGATACTCGTCAGGCACACCAACAGGATCCCCAAAGTGCTCGTATGCCTAAGGCCGGAGCGGACCTCCAGATAACGAAATTTATCTGGAGGGACGACAGGGTTTCCACTGGTCAGCGACATGTCGTCGAGTGAGGCACGTTTGGCACTCGTCGGTCGTCGACCCCAAGATCACCCGATCACTACGACGTCCGCTCGTCGGCGTGTCGCATGTGCGCGCACTCGACGGGCGAACCGAGCGTCTCGGGTTCGGGCCAGTCCAGCGACTTCCAGAAGCAGAGCGCCCCTGGGGCGTTGATCGGTGACGTGCTCCAACGGCAGCCTGGCCAGTCGGCCAGCAACTTTATGATCACCTGCGTCGCCAGCCCGCGCCGGCGAAACGGAGGATCGACCCGAACTTGCTCAACAACACCCAGGCGGCAGACCTCGCAGACGCGGTAGTCGGCGTCGCCCACGGCCACGCCGTGCTCGCGGATCTCGACCACAGCCAGGCCCGCAGGCAGCTCCGCAGGGATGGTGACCAGCTCGACCACGGGCTCAGGATGCGCCCGGACCAACCTCGCCGCGCTTCGTCTCCGGCCTTCGCGGACGAAACGCGGTCGAAGGGACGAGCTGCTGAACGGACAGGTCGCCGACAGCGGTCGGAACGGAGAAGGTGACCACGCCCAGCCACTGCCCGCGATCGGAGCGCAGCCACGCGAGCTGCATGCCCGCCACCAAGCGGTCGAGCTCGACACCGTGGGCATGGACGACCATCGGCACCTTGTCTGCACCCGGCCCGCGGCCCCGCTTGTACGACACCAAGGCGTCCAAGTCAATCCAGACCGGCCGCGGCGGGCTGATGCGGCGAGCCAGCATCCGGTGAACACCTTCGAACACGTGTTCAGTATGTCGTGTGTCCGGCCATGATCACCAGCAATGCCGCGGCGACGTTGCGCCCGAAGGTCGGAGCAGCCGGGTCATGCGTAGGCCCCAACTGTCCTTTGTGCAGTTTCAAATAGGCAAATGCGCCCCGAAATCTAAACCATTCTCGGCAAGCTAGACTGCTACCGAGCTCTCTTTCAAGGGCGGCGACCTCCGGGACCTTCTATCCGTTCACGGAGAGCTCACGAGGAGCTTCACGCCCAGCGCGTGAGGCTCCTCTTATTGTGGCGTACAGCGCCGAAATCCTCATGCCAGCGAGCTCCGACGATTGCCCGTCGCAGGTTCAGCGGGCTCTCACCGCACGGATCCCCGTTGACAATGCTCTGGTGTTTCGTGAACCTCGTGCGCACGAGTTCGATCGGGTGTGTACCCGACTGCTATGTGGTTGCCGAGGCCGGAAGCTTCAGTCGCCGATTTGCCAACGAAGGTCTTCTCACGGATAGAGGAACGGACGGCAGTCTGTTCGGTCTACGTGTTCCAGTCCCCGCCGAGTCGAGCGATCCCGAACCACCGTGGTCTGCCGTTGTCTCCCGACTGTCGACGGGCCGCCGTGCCCACACCAATCCAGGCGGGCGTCACACACCCACCACGCACGCGAACGGAGTACCGACATGTCAACTCCTCCGACGGTGCCCAACCATCTCGGCTCCGGCCAGCACGCGCTTGCTGCCGAGCTGTCCTTCTTCCTCGAGCAGATGCACTGGCCGGCAGGTCTCGACGCCCTCCGCCAACGGCTGGCTGTGCGGACCGGAGATTGTCATCGATGCTCTGCGGATCCACGAGGATCTGGCCGACCTGATTTCGCAGGAACTTGCCATCAGACTGCTGCCCGGTCCGGTCTGCCGTGATGAAGCGGGGTGGTGGACGTTCATCACTGCCCCACGCCAGCACTACGCCAACGCGCTCCCTTCAGACCTGCACAATGCCCGCGCTGTCTACCCCCTCCATCGAGGGGAGAACTCGTCATACCGCCGGTTGCGGCAACAGCTCAGTGGTGGTGCCTGCCGCAGCCCGGCCGTCCGCTGCCGCCCTGGCCTGCAGTTGTCGCCGTTGCCCGCACTGTTCTCCCCCGCATGGGTTGATGGCGTGAATCCCGGCCTGGATTTGCCACATGGTCGGAGGCAACGGCAGGTCATCCTCGCCGTCTGCCGCGATGCGCTGCTCGTGCCTCCCTCCGACGGACAGCCGAGCAGGCGGCGCTGCGCAACGACTCGGGGTTGCGATCCTCTCCAGCCCCGGCGGGCCGGAGCCACCAAGCCGGGATCGGTGCCTGCGAATTGCAGGATGATGTTGCGATCCTCTCCAGCCCTGGCGGGCCGGAGCCACCCGGCCGCGTCGTCTCCGTCGAGCTCACGTCGTTCGTGTTGCGATCCTCTCCAGCCCTCGCGGGCCGGAGCCACGCTCCAGTCGCCCTTGATGAGGCCACCCATGAGCTTGTTGCGATCCTCTCCAGCCCTGGCGGGCCGGAGCCACCAACCGGCCCGCGTTGAGCAGCGTCTTGTCGATGTCGTTGCGATCCTCTCCAGCCCTGGCGGGCCGGAGCCACGCGCACCCGGCGGTCGGCGGTCCCGGCTGCCGCAGGGTTGCGATCCTCTCCAGCCCTGGCAGGCCGGAGCCACTGGAGCACGCCCGCATCGGCGCGATGCTGGCCGAGGTTGCGATCCTCTCCAGCCCTGGCGGGCCGGAGCCACCGGATGCGACCCCCGCGTCACCTTCGACATCATCGACGGGTTGCGATCCTCTCCAGCCCTGGCGGGCCGGAGCCACTGCTGAAACTCCACCTGCACCATGGGCTCGGCGTTGCGGTTGCGATCCTCTCCAGCCCTGGCGGGCCGGAGCCACGTCTGGGTCGGCTGCGCGGGTGTGGGCGGTGGCCGTGTTGCGATCCTCTCCAGCCCTGGAGGGCCGGAGCCACTTGCGAAACGCTGAAAGTCGAAAGACAGAACCAAAGGGGTTGCGATCCTCTCCAGCCCTGGCGGGCCGGAGCCACCTCATCGGTGCCGTCGGCCACCGGCAGCGCCACGCCCGTTGCGATCCTCTCCAGCCCTGGCGGGCCGGAGCCACGGGCCTCGTACTGCTGACGCGTCTGCCATTCCCAGGTGTTGCGATCCTCTCCAGCCCTGGCGGGCCGGAGCCACCGGCCAGGTCTTCCTGGTTGTGGATCGCGTAGCCCTGGTTGCGATCCTCTCCAGCCCTGGCGGGCCGGAGCCACATCGGCCCCGTGATCGACACGGCGACGTCCGTCGGGTTGCGATCCTCTCCAGCCCTGGCGGGCCGGAGCCACACGGCGTCAGTGGCGGCACTGAGCGTCAGGCGGGAGTTGCGATCCTCTCCAGCCCTGGCGGGCCGGAGCCACCGAACCCGAGACGTGGCTGGTGTACTCGCCGATCGTGGTGTTGCGATCCTCTCCAGCCCTGGCGGGCCGGAGCCACGCGATGTCCACAGTGGCCACACCGCTGGTGTTCCAGGCGTTGCGATCCTCTCCAGCCCTGGCGGGCCGGAGCCACGGTTGCCGTCGCAGTAGCCGGCGGACACGCAGTAGTCGTTGCGATCCTCTCCAGCCCTGGCGGGCCGGAGCCACCTGCGAGCGCGCCCGCGCCTTTCCCGTCGATGATGTCGTTGCGATCCTCTCCAGCCCTGGCGGGCCGGAGCCACCGCCAGGCGCGCGACGAACTCACCGCGGTTCCAGGTGGTTGCGATCCTCTCCAGCCCTGGCGGGCCGGAGCCACCACCGAAGGCGTCGTCTCCATCGAGTTCGAGCCCGAGGTCGTTGCGATCCTCTCCAGCCCTGGCGGGCCGGAGCCACCGCCAGGCGCGCGACGAACTCACCGCGGTTCCAGGTGGTTGCGATCCTCTCCAGCC
>NZ_JBFAKG010000133.1:0-2019 GCF_040655595.1 Saccharopolyspora sp. NPDC050389 | reverse complement strand
CTGGCGGGCCGGAGCCACCACCGAAGGCGTCGTCTCCATCGAGTTCGAGCCCGAGGTCGTTGCGATCCTCTCCAGCCCTGGCGGGCCGGAGCCACCCCTAACCAGTTCAGGCTGACCTCGGTGGGGACGGAGTTGCGATCCTCTCCAGCCCTGGCGGGCCGGAGCCACCGGTGTTCGTCCATGTTCCGACCAGCTCGCTGCACGGGTTGCGATCCTCTCCAGCCCTGGCGGGCCGGAGCCACCCGACCGCCGCGACTCGATGGACATCGACCACCTGGAGTTGCGATCCTCTCCAGCCCTGGCGGGCCGGAGCCACAGGTGCGGGCGGCGGCGAGCGCGAGCGTGCTGACGCCGTTGCGATCCTCTCCAGCCCTGGCGGGCCGGAGCCACTTCGGCGATGTCCTCGTCATCGACCAGGCCGAACCGGTTGCGATCCTCTCCAGCCCTGGCGGGCCGGAGCCACAGCAGATGCCCCCTGACTGGAACCGCCGGCGCCGCAGTTGCGATCCTCTCCAGCCCTGGCGGGCCGGAGCCACCTGGGCCGCGTCGTCGCGATCGCTCAGGCGCTGCTGGGTTGCGATCCTCTCCAGCCCTGGCGGGCCGGAGCCACCGATGCCGGTCGGCAGTGTTCGACGGGCAGTTGCTGCAGTTGCGATCCTCTCCAGCCCTGGCGGGCCGGAGCCACGATCGTCACCGAGTCGCCGTCGAAGTACCGTGTTGCCATGGTTGCGATCCTCTCCAGCCCTGGCGGGCCGGAGCCACCTCGCGGCCGTGGTATAGACGTGGATCTTCCCGGTGTTGCGATCCTCTCCAGCCCTGGCGGGCCGGAGCCACCGGAGTGGACACGAGAGCGAAACACCTTGCTGGGCAAGGTTGCGATCCTCTCCAGCCCTGGCGGGCCGGAGCCACCACTGCGATCGGGCGGCCGTTGACCTCGTGAGTGATCGTGTTGCGATCCTCTCCAGCCCTGGCGGGCCGGAGCCACCTGCGGTCGGCGGTGGCCGAGCTGCACCAGGCGCAGGAGTTGCGATCCTCTCCAGCCCTGGCGGGCCGGAGCCACCCTGCCAGAGCAGGGTTTTCTTCTGTCGAGGCTAGTTGAGGTGCCCTGTTTGTTATCGACGCGCCCGTTGATTGCTTGGGGACATCTTGGCGTGTTCGGGGACGCTTGGGGTTCCGAGGCGGTGGGTGGGGTGGTCAGTAGATCAGGGGCTCGTTGTGCGCGGCCGGTGGTGAGTGTCCTAGGTGTTCTGCCTTGGCGAAGGTGCCTCGTTGGAGGCTGTAGACGCGGATGCTGTCGTGTTCGTGCGCGATGATCTCCAGCAGTCGGTGTCGCATGGTGAGCCAGTCAGCGTCGGTGCAGACGATTTCGAAGACTGACTTTTGCACGCGGATTCCGTAGGCTTCACAGATTTTGGCGACGCGACGCAGGCGGCGACGTCCGTCCGGGGTTGTGGTGTCGACGTCGTAGGTGACGAGGAGTTCCATGTCAACCGGCCACCCAGGGTGTATACAGTGGCCGGTCACCGCGGAGGTGTCGGGCCAGCAGGCGGGCTTGGATGAGAGGCAGTAGTGCGGCAGGGACGTCGCGTCCGAGTTCGGGGTGTTTCCAGCTCCGTTCTCGTGCTTCGGACCACTGGCTGAGGAAGAACTTCCGTCCGTCGTCAGTGAGGCTGACGCTGCCGGCGGGGTCGGTGATCGTGTGAGCGTGTGTGATCTGTTTGCGGTTGAACAGGGTTAGTACGAGGCGGTCAACCACCAGGGCCCGGAGTTCTTCCATGAGGTCCAGTGCGAGTGAAGGTTTGCCGGGGCGGACGCCGTGGAGGTAGCCGATGTAGGGGTCGAGTCCGACGTGTTCGAGAGCACCGGTCGCCGCGGTGCGCAGCATGCCGTATCCGAAGGAGAGAAAGCAGTTGAAGGCGTCCTTAGAGTTCCTAACAGAATGATCACTTGTGGTGTCTGGAGTTCCTTGATCGTTGATCATGATCAGGTGAGGAGGGGTGAGCAGCCGCCGTGGATCGT
>NZ_JBFAKG010000132.1:5758-22210 GCF_040655595.1 Saccharopolyspora sp. NPDC050389 | reverse complement strand
CACCCCCACCCCCCCCCGCCCCGCCGGCGCGCGGGCCGGCCCTCCCTGGGGGCCGTTCTTTTTTCGCGCACCAAACCACACCAAAAACCCCCCCCGGCCCCGGCAACAACCGTCGGTCAGCCCAGGTCGGGCTCCGCGCGGAGTTCGATCGAGCCGCCGGGCTGGTGGAGCTCCAGCACGACGATCTCGTTCACCCCGGCCCTCCATAGTGGACTCGGGGCGTAGAGCGTGCGTTGCGGGCCGATCGACCAGTAGCGGCCGAGCAGGAAGCCGTTCAGCCACACCATGCCCTTCTCCCAGCCGGGCAGCGCCAGGAAGCCGTCGGCGGGTTCGCCGATCCGCAGCGTCGCGCGGTGGAAGGCGGGGCCGGGCGGGGCGGCGCCGGGCCGGAACCGCAGGCCGGACAGGTCGTCCAGCGGCAGCGGCCGGATCTCCCAGCCGAACAGGGCCTGCGAGCCGTGCAGGACGCGGTCGGTGATGCCCTTGGGATCGTTGAGGCGCTGGCCGAAGTTGATCCGGCCCCCGGCGTCGACGAGCAGGTCCAGCCGCACCGACTCGCGCGGCACCGGCACCTCCACCGAGCCCTGCGGATCGTTGCGGTCGAGAGTGCCGAGTGGCTCGCCATCGGCGAAGACCAGCGCCCGGTCGGCCAGCCCGCGCACCCGGAGCCCGGCCGTCTCGCGCGGGCCCTGCACGCGGGTCCGGTAGTGGATCAGCCCGTGCGGCTGGCCCAGCGCCTCCATGTGCACAGGGGCGGACCGGTGGATCGGTTCGCTGAGCGCGTCGAGCGACTCCAGCAGCCCGGCAGTCGCGTCCGGTTGCACGCGCTGCGCCGGGAGCCGCGGCGGCAGCGGCGGCAGCGGGTCGTCCGGAACCGGCTCGTGGCGGGCGATGACCTCGCGGATCCGGTGGAACTTCGCGGTGAGCTCGCCGGCCTCGCCGATCGGCGCGTCGTAGTCGTAGCTGGTGATCGTTGGCTGGTACGCGGCCTTCGAATCGTCGAAGTTCGCGCCCGCCCACCAGCCGAAGTTCGTGCCGCCCACCGCCATGTAGAGCGACACCGATGCCTTGGCGGCCAGCATCTTCTCGACGTCCGCGGCCGTCTCGACCGGATCGGTGGTGTGGTGCGGCTCGCCCCAGTGGTCGAACCAGCCGTCCCAGAACTCCGTGCACCACAACGGCCCCTCCGGCTGGTACCGCCGCAGCGCGGCGAACGGCTCCGCGGGATCGCCGCTGAAGTTCACCGTCGCGAGCACATCCGGCAGGTTCCCGCCGCGCAGCATCCACTCCGACGGCCCGTTCGAGCAGAACAGCAGGCTGTCGATCCCGTTGCCGCGCATGGTGTTCCGCAGGTGGTCCAGGTGCGCCTGGTCGTTGCCGTAGCTGCCGTACTCGTTCTCCACCTGGAACGCGATCACCGGGCCGCCGCGGGTCGCCTGCAGCGGCGCCAGTCGCGGCAGCAGCTCGCCGAACCACTCGTCGACCAGGTCGCGGTAGGCCGGTTCGTCGCAGCGCAGCGGCAGATCCGGATCGGCCAGCAGCCAGGCGGGCAGCCCGCCGAAGTCCCACTCCGCGCAGATGTACGGGCCGGGCCGGACGACGACCTCGAGCCCCACCTCGGCGGCGGTCTCGACGAACCGGACGATGTCGCGCCAGCCGGTGAAGTCGATCGCGCCGCGCCGGGGCTCGTGGAAGTTCCAGGCCACGTAGGTGTCGACGGTGTTGAGTCCGAGCGCGCGCATCCTGGCCAGCCGGTCGCGCCAGTGGTCGGGATGGGTGCGGAAGTAGTGCATCTCGCCGGCCACGATCCGGAACGGCTTGCCGTCGAGCAGGAACTCGTCGCCGCGCACGGTCAGCCCGGACCGCTGCTGGGCCTGCGCGACGACCCGGTTGGTGCCCACCATGCCGATGGCGAGGCCGCCGAGCGCGAGCGAGCCGAGGAATCCCCGCCGGTTGACGCTTCCCATCGCCGCTCCCTTTTCGATGTTGCGCGAAACGACCTAGATTCTTGCGACTTCGAGCACCGATCGGCCAGGGTCGCAACCGGATCGGACCAGCGGCCTCGGGCCGGAAGCCTCTGGCGATCGGTGGCCGGGAGTGCTCATGCTGCGGGCATGACGTCGGACGATGCCGTCCGCTCCGCCACCGTGTGCCACTACAAGCGTGCCGGGGTGGCACCGCCGATCGAGATGATCGAGCGGTTCCGGGTGCTGGCCGGGAAGCGGGCCGCCGGGCGGGTGCTGGACATCGGCGCGTTCCTCCTCGAAGACCTGTTGGTCTACCGCCACATCTGCTACCTCGCGATGCTCGGCGCCAAACCGGAACTGCGCGGCGAACGCCCCGACCTGGACCCCGAGTTCGTCGACGGCGATCCGGCGAGCCTGCCGTTCCCGGATGCCGCCTTCGACGTGGTGGTCTGCCGATTCTCGTTGTGCAGCACGGAGCAACCGCAGTCGGCGCTGAGCGAGATCGGCCGGGTGCTGCGGCCGGTCGGCCAACTGCTGTTCCTCGAACACACCCGGGCGCCCGGCGTCGTCGGGCAGGCGCAGGACCGGGCGCAGGAGATGCTGCACGGCTGCCGGCGCTGCCGCCTCAACGTCGAGGTGCTGGCGCGCCTGTACCGGGCCGGGCTGGTGGTGCGCCGCGCCGACTGGTTCTGGCCGTCCGCGCACGTGCGCGCGCCGCTGGTGCAGGGCATCGCCACCCACCCGGAGCCGCAGTACGAGCGCGAACTCGCGTGGCTGCGCAATCCGATTCGCAAACCAGGAGACCCGTTATGGCCAGGAAGATAGCGGACTGCCGCAAATACCCGAGCGAGAGCAACTGCTCACTCACCATCAGCGGCGAGGAAGAAGAGGTGCTGCGGGCCGCCACCGAGCACGCGGTGTCGGTGCACCGGCACGAGGACACCCCGGAGCTGCGCGACCAGATCCGGGAGCTGCTGGAGGACGAGACGCCGGCCGGCGAGCCGAACGGCATGAACTTCGTGCAGCTCATCGAGTTCAAGACCGGCAAGCGGGACCAGCTCGACGAGCTGCTGGACGAATGGGAGGAAGCGACCGGAGGCAAGCGCACCGCAACACGCGCGGTGCTCACCCAAGACCACGAACACCCGGGCAGCTACTACGAACTCGTCGAATTCCCGTCCTACGACGAAGCGATGCGGAACTCCCGCCTACCGGAAACGGATGCCCTGTCCCGCAAGATGCGCGACCTCTGCGAAGAAGCACCGACCTTCCACAACCTCGACGTGGTCCGAGCCGAAAGGTTGTAGGGCACGTTTCCGCTGGCCACGGGCCGTGAGTACTTTGGGTCGCTATAGCAACCCAAAGTACTCACGGGCGGTGACCTGCGGAGACGTCAGCCCTGACCGACGGCGCGGCGGGCGAAATGGATCTCCGCCGCGACCTGGCGCAGCGTCTCCGACACCACCAACGAACCGTGTCCGGCGTCGTAGCGGTAGAACTCGAACGGGATCTCCCGCCGCCCCAACCGGTCCAGGTAGTTCAGGATCTGCTGGATCGGGCAGCGCGGATCGTTGTCGCCGGCCAGCACCAGCACCGGCGCCCGCACCTCGTCCACGTAGGTGATCGGCGAAGCCTTCTCGTAGATCTCCGGGACGTCCTCCGGCGAGCCGCCGAACAGCGCCCGGTCGTACGCCCGCAGCGGCTCCATCTCGTCGGCGTACGCCGAGACGTAGTCGGCCACCGGCACCCCGGCGACCCCGCCTGCCCACCGCTCCGGCTGCGTGCCCAGCGCCAGCAGCGTCAGGTAGCCGCCCCACGACGCGCCCGCGACGACGCTCAGCGCCGGCGTGGTCAGGCCCGCGTCGATCGCCCAGTCGTGCACCCGCGCGACGTCGGCCAGCTCGGTCAGGCCCGGGCGGCCCTCGATGGCGTCGCGCCACGTCGAGCCGTATCCGGTCGAGCCCCGGTAGTTGATCTCCACCACCGCGAACCCGGCGTCCAGCCAGGCCGCCCGGTAGGCGGAGAACCGGTCCTCGTCGGCCGCGTGCGGGCCGCCGTGCAGGCTGAACACCGTCGGCAGCGGCCCGTCGCCGGCGTCGGCCGGGCGCGCCACCAGCGCGTGCACCGTCTCGTTCGGCCCGTACGGCACCTCCACGAAGACGTCGGTGACGGCTTCCGAACCCGGCGGGCGGTCACCGGGCGGCGTCAGCAGCACCCGGTCCTCGCCGTCCCGCGAAACCGTGCGCACCAGCGACGGTGTCGCCGCCGACGACCACACGTACTCCACCGAGTGGTCCGGGCGCACCGACGCGCCCGCCACCGTGCCCGGCTGGGTCGGCAGCTCGGTGAGGCTGTCCGCGGCGAGGTCGTAGCGGTGCATCGTGGTCCGCGCGTGGTGGGTGTGCGCGATCAGCAGCGCCTTGCCGTCCGGGTACCAGTCGGCGGAGACCTCGCCGGGCAGGTCGAGCTTGATCTCCGTCTCGGTGTTCGCGACGACGTCCCAGACCAGCAGCTCCTCCTTGCCGCGCCGCTCGTGCAGCACCAGCAGCCGCGGGTCGCCGGTGACCGGCGCGAACGCCAGCGCGTCCAGGCCCTTGCCCGGGCCGTCCCACTTCTCGGCGACCTCGGAGCCGTCGACGCGCAGCACCCGCAGCGCCGGGTGCCGGCTGTCGCCGTGCTCGGAGTGCGAGATCACCACCATCGACTCGTCCCAGGACATCGCGGACAGCCCGCCGTCCTGCTCGTGCTCGTAGAGCACCTCCGGCCGGCCGCCGTCGCGCGCCACCCAGACCGTCACGCCGTCGTCGGTGGACATCCCCATGCCGATCACCGACGCCCCGAGCTCCAGGCCCGCCGGATACCCGGCATGCGTGCCCGGCAGCGCCGGCCGGGACTCGCCGGTGGCGAAGGGCTCGACCACCCAGCTGCCGAACTCGTCGCCGTCGGTGTCGTCGAACCACCAGATCTGCTCGCCGTCGGCGGACAACGTGCCGTGGAACGTCCCCTGTGGACGGTCGGTGACCTGGCGATGCTTGTCCGCGTCGCGGTCCCAGGTGTAGATCTCCCAGGTGCCGCTGAAGTTCGACACGTACAGGCTGCGTTGCGGGGCGTCCCGCGCCCAGTCGGGTAGCGACACGCGGGGTGCGCTGAACCGGGCCCGCCAGCGGGCCTCCCGCTCCGGATCGTCGAACAGCTTCTCTGGGATCTTCGCCTCGGGGTAGGTGCTCACGCCCCGATACTGCCCGATGTCGCCGCTACCGGCGGAGCCGACAGGCACTCAGCGGCGAACCTCGAAGAAGAAGCAGCCGAACTCCACCGCCCGCACGTGCAACAGCGCGATCTCCGGGTCCAGCAGGAGGTCCTCGGCGGTGCGCTCGGAAAGCTCGGTGTTCCGGTCGAGCAGGCAGCCGCCGAGGATGTGGCCGTCCTTGGAGTAGGCGCGCAGCACGCGTCGGCTGCCGCGCAGTTCCTCGGGCCACTCCGGCGAAGCCGGGCCGTCGCAGGAGTCGGCGTGGATGAACACGGGCCCGACCTCGTCGTAGGCGCCCGGATTGGCCCCGGCCTCCCGCGCCCAGCGCCGCAGCGGGGCGTAGGAGACGAGCGCGATCCGCTCGCCGGGCTGGGCGCGCCGCAGGCAGCAGCGCAGCGGAGCGCCGTCCTTCGCGTCCTCGATGCGGACGGAGACTTCGCGCCCGGCGTCATCGAGCTTGCGGAGTTCGTCGAGCACGTCAGGTTCGATGGGCAACACGCGGAAGGTCATACCTCGATCGTCGTCGCGCTCCGCGACGGAATCTGGCGGGAAACGGCCGCCTCACTCAGGAAAGCCGCCCGGTGAGCACCTCGGCGCGGCTGCGCCACGCGGTCTGGAGGAGTTGTTCGCCGGATGGTGCGTCAGCCCGGAGTCGTCACGGCGTGCCCGGCAGTGCGGACGGGTCGGTGGCCACGCCGCGCAGGCGGTTCAGGATGGCCTTGGTCGCCTTGTCGTAGCAGGTGATCTCGTCGTGCAGGACGGACTCGGCGTTGGCCATCTCCAGGAACGCGGCGAGCTCGAAGACCAGTTGCGGAACGTCGGTGTCCGCCGCCATCTCGCCCGCCTGCTGCGCGTCCCGCGCGGTCTGGTCGAGGAAGGCGAACCAGTTGGCGCGGGCTTCTGCGAGGGCGTCGTGGACCTTGCCCTCGCGTGCGTCGAATTCGGCCGAGACCGAATAGAAGAAGCAGCCGCCCGGGAAGACCCGCTCCCGGGAGTAGGTGAGCCAGTCGGTGCACACGTGCCACAGGCGGCCGAGCCCCGGTGGAAGGTCGCGAACCGGCTCGATCACATGCTCGGCGAAGATCTTGGTGGCGGCGTGGACGACGGCGAGCTGCAGGTCCTCCTTGGAGCCGAACAGGGCGAACACGCCGCTCTTGCTGAGCTTGAGCTCGCCCGCAAGCCGCCCCAGGGACAGTCCGTCGAGCCCCTCGACGGATGCCACGTCCACAGCGCGGCGGAGGATCAGCTGGCGGGTCCGGTTCCCGCGCTCGACTCGCAGGTCGCTGTGCGGTGCTGCCACGTCGGTGCCCACCTGGTCTCTCCGATCGGTCGATGGCGCGTCCGAGTCTATTGAAATGGGTGGACGACCGTGCGTTCAATGCTGTATCAAATAAGCACGAACGACCGTGCTGTTTGTTTGGAAAAGGTGCGGCCCACGTCTTCTGAGGAGATCTTCATGGTCGGCATTTGGTTCAACTCGTGGCAGCCCGGACCTGCGGGGCGCCACGGGGCCGGCGACGATCCGGGCGGTACTGCCGTCGTGAGCATCACCGAGTTCACGTCGCACCGGCCGTGGACCATGATCGGCGTGTGCGTCGCGGGCCTCGCCCTGCGCCGGGCCTGGCCGGATCTGGACGGCGTGGTCGGGATGTGGTTGTGGACGGCGCCCGGCCTCATGCGCCCGCGCTCGGGTGCGGTCTCGGTGTGGCGCGACGAGGAGGCTCTGCGGCGTTTCGTGGGGCGCCGCGATCACCTGCGGATCATGCGTTCCTATCGCCACCGCGGCGCCATGCGATCGACGATGTGGCGGACCGAGCGCTTCGACCGGACCGCCGTCCGGGAAGCCGCCCACGCCATCCTCGCCGGACGCTCCGCCTGGCCGTCTCCGTAGGCGGGAACGAAAAAGGGCCTTGGCCGGAAACTCCGGCCAAGGCCCTTCTGCGTCGGGGTGGCGGGATTTGAACCCACGATCTCTTCGACCCGAACGGCCCGCGAAGAAGACGCCTACCAGCTCGCACTTGACGCCGCCGACCTGCTTGAACCGCACCTCAACGGCGACAACGACGAAGCGAGGGCAATGTATGGCTCGGTGCCGTCGACCGCACCGAGCACGGCGGCAACTCTGGCAACACCGGAATCGGGATGTTCCGTTCAGCGGGACACATGCCCAGATATTGACGTTCCGGATGACCCCGGACCATGTGGCATCAGGAAGTAGTTTCCACGCTGCGGCATCTCTCGGAGTGGAACCCGAGGGATGTCGCAGCGACCTGCCACCGGTTCAGAGTTGGTCGAGATCGATGCTGTTCGCGATCGCGTGGTAGCCGGTGTCGTTCGGGTGCAGGCTGTCGTCGTAGACGTAGCCGGGCCGGGGCAGCCCAGGTTGGGCGGGGTCGGCCATCACCCGGTCGAAGTCGATGACCGAATCGAACTCGCCGCTGGTCCGAATCCACTCGTTGACATCGACGCGCACCTGCTCGGCCGCGTCCTGATCGTAGGGGAACTGCAAGCCGCGCAACGGGATGATGGTTGCGCCGACCGGCTTGATGCCGTGATCACGTGCGGCCCGGGCGAGCTCCCGGTAACCCTCGATCAGGCGCTGTGCGGTCACCTCGCCATCCGGGGGGAAGCACTGCTCGGGGCTGTCGAGATAGCCGCCCAGCAGATCGTTGCCGCCCAACTCGATGATCACCGTGCGAACGCCCGGCCGGGACAGCACGTCCCGCTGGAACCGAGTACGACCGGCCTGCCCGTAGCAAGGCGAGTCGGACAGCAGCCGGTTACCGGCGATCCCGGCGTTGGCCACGGCGACCGGGCGGTGCGCTGCGGCTAGCCGCTCGGCCAGGACGTCGGGGTACCTGCTGGTGGCACCGGAGGTCGAGCCGGCCCCGTCGGTGGCAGAGTCGCCGAAGGCCACCACCGTGTTCCGCTCCGGCAAAGCGAGGTCGGAGACTTCCACAGCGGCGAGGTAGTAGGAGGACTCGGTGGACTCGGTGTAGGCACTGCCGTCGCTGTCCGCCAGGTGGTCCCCGGGCGCCCGGTAGGACGTGGCGAGCCCCAGCCGGTGGAAGGTCGCCGGACCGGTGGGATCGGTGAATCGCAGCGTCACCGACAACTTCTCCAGCGGCTCGGTCGGCAGTGGAACCGGATCGCTGACCAGTTCCTGCCCAGCCGGGATCGCCACGTCCGGAGCGCCGGCGAACGTCAGCGTCCGCATCGTGCCGGGCCACACCTGGGCGTTTCCGCCGTTGGCCAGGCCGGGCCGGGAGGGATCGGCCGCGCCCGGCAGGCCGACCGCCGCACCGGCCACCCGCAGCGGCGAACTGCCGTAGACGTTGGACACCCTGATCCTGACCTGGGAGCCACCGGTGCTGACCCGGACCACCTGGCGAAGCGTCTGGTCGGCGAAGCCCTGCTGCGACCAGTTCGGCCCGAGGTCGTCGTCGCCGGCTACTGGCCATTGGGCCGCGGCCGCCCACGCCACCGCCCACTCCGAACCGGTTCCGCCCGTCTCCGCGGTTGGTTCGGTAGCCCACGGCGACGCGCAGCCGACGGCACCGAGCAGTGAGCTCCCGGCGAGTACCGCACCGGCGAGTGCGGTGGCAGTTCTCATCCGTCGCCGGGGTGTTTTCGGGGTGGGCATGGGGAATTTCCTCCGAATCTGCGCCCTGTCGGCAGGGCGGCGTGCAGTCCCACCGATCTCACCGCGCCACCGGCCACAGGTCATTACGGCTACTACCCGAACCCCGGGTATATCTGGCCCTACCCCAGCGGGCCATGGCGATCAGCGCCGACCAGTCGAGACGAACCCTGCACGAATCGGCTGCCACCTCGCTGAGCTCGACCTGTGTCGTGTTCGGTGAAGTCGGCCAGCTCGGTGGGGCTGGAGTGCCGGCACCCGCGGCGCGCTGGAGGCGTACCGGGTTCGCTACCTGGTTGTTCCAGCCGGCGGCCACGGGGTGGTCTCCGAAGAAAAGCCCGCAGCCTGCGCGGCCGGTCCCAGTGCTGGGCGAGCCGTGGCCAGGTGTGCCCGCACGCGGGCGAGGCGCTCGCGGGAGGGCTGACGCCTGCTGGGTGCCGATTGCGTCAGGGCTGACCCCGCACGGAGTTCGTCACTCCTACAAGACGCTGATGGAGGAGCCGGGTACGCCCCCCGGTCTTGGCCGACGAGCGCATCGGGCACACAGCCGGTTCAGTCCAACGGCGCTACACACACGTGACGGCGGGGATGCGGCCCGACTCGCCGAGAACCTGACGCGGTGCTGGGAAGCGGCATTAGACGCTCGTTTGGCCATGTCGCCAGGGGCACCAGTGGCCGCGCTGGACGAGCTCTTGCAGGCGCGGGCGGGAAGCGACGAAGGGAGATGATCCCAAGATCTTCTCCCGCAAGGGGCTTTCGACTACGAAGAAAGGGCCTGGTCGGAACTTCTCGCGAAGCTCCGACCAGGCCCTTTCGCCTGTCGGGGTGGCGGGATTTGAACCCACGACCTCTTCGACCCGAACGAAGCGCGCTCCCAAGCTGCGCCACACCCCGATCTTTCAGCGGTGAACATCTCGGGTGCTCGTTCAACCGCTGGATCATAGTCTAGCGGATGCTCCCACCCGTTCCGAACGGGGTCCTCCTAATGGAGTTTTCGCTGGTGGAAGCCGGTTTTTGGAGCCGGGGCAGCAAGGTTAGCAAGGTCGCCTCCGGTGGGCACGCGAAACGCACCGGCGCGTACGGCGAGGTGCCCAGCCCGGCCGACACGTGCAGGTGCATGTGCTCGCCCCAGGTGGACGCGCCGCGCGCCCGCGACCGGTCCAGCTCGCAGTTGGTCACCAGCGCCCCGTAGCCGGGCAGCCGCAGCTGCCCGCCGTGGGTGTGACCGGCCAGCACCAGGTCGTAGCCGTCCTCGGCGAACGAGTCCAGCACCCGCGGCTCGGGGGAGTGCGTCACGCCCAGGCGCAGGTGGGCGTCGGACGGCGCCGGGCCGGCGATCAGGTCGTAGCGGTCCAGGTGCAGGTGCGGGTCGTCGAGCCCGGCCAGGTGGATCCGCATCCCGGCGACCTCGATCTCGTGCTGCCGGTGCGTCGCATCCAGCCAGCCGCGCTCGGTCATCGCCGCCCGCAGATCGCGCCACGGCAGCGGTTCCCCGTGGAGCCGCTTCGCCTTCCGCGACGGCACCAGGTAACGGGCCGGGTTCTTCTTGGTCGGCCCGTAGTAGTCGTTGCTGCCGAAGACGAACACGCCGGGCTTGTCCAGCAGCGGGCCCATCGCGCGCAGTGCTGCGGGCACCGCCTGCGGGTGCGCAAGGTTGTCGCCGGTGTTGACCACCAGGTCCGGGTCCAGCTCGGCGAGCTCGGCCACCCACCGCTGCTTGGACCGCTGGTTCGGGGTCATGTGCAGGTCGGAGATGTGCAGCACGCGAAGCGGTGCCGCGTCCTCGGCGAGCACCGGCAGCGTCGCCTGCCGGAGCGTCCAGTGGCGCCGTTCGATCGCGGCCGAGTAGGTGACCGCGGCGGCGCCGAGAGCGCCCGTGCTGAGCAGAATCCGCCCGAACTTGTTCACCCCACCAACCCTACGACGACACCGACCCGGGCGGCTGACGGCCTGACGCCGGGCGGCCGGGCCCGCGGCGGGATAATCGCCACATGGCCGAGCTCAAGGACAAGCTGCGGGCGGACCTCTCCGCCGCGATGAAGCAACGCGACACCGTCATCACCGGGGTCCTGCGGATGGCGCTGGCCGCCGTCGGCAAGGAGGAGGTCGCGGGCAAGCAAGCGCGCGAGCTCACCGACGAAGAGGTACAGCGCGTGCTGAACAAGGAGGCGAAGAAGCGCGACGAGGCCGCCGAGGCGTTCCGCGGCGCCGGGCGCGGGGAGCAGGCCGACGCCGAGGTCGGCGAGGCCGAGATCCTGCGGCGCTACCTGCCGCAGCCGCTCGGCGACGACGAGCTGGCGCAGCTCGTGCGGGACGCGATCGCGGAGGTCGAGGGCGAGCTCGGCGAGCGGCCGGGGATGAAGCAGATGGGCCAGGTCATGAAGGCGGTCAACGCCAAGGCGGCGGGCCGAGCCGAAGGCGGCAAGGTCGCGGCCCTGGTCAAGGCCCAGCTGGCCGGCTGACTCCCGAGGTCATGTTTTCGCTGGTCACGGGGCCGTGAGTGTTTCGGGGTGCCATAGCGCCCCAAAGCGCTCACGGCCCCGTGCCTGCTGAAACCGTCGTGACACCGCGGTGAAACCCGTGTCCGCATCCTCGGCGTGGTCATGGACTTCGGTCCGTTCCACGCGAAGAGGAGTCACGATGCAGCACGAACCGAACGAGGGCGCCGCGCCACCGCTGGGTCGCCGGTACGAGGTCGACGGGCGGCGGCTGTTCCTGCACCGCTCGGGCACCGGCGGCCCGGCGGTGGTGTTCCTGCCCGGTGCAGGCGCCGTCGGCCTGGACTACCTGAACCTCCACCAGCGGGTCGCCGAGCTCACCACCAGCGTGATCTACGACCGCGGCGGAACCGGCTGGAGCGACCCGCTCCCGCTCCCGCGCACTGCCGCCGAAACCGCCACCGAGCTGCGGGATCTGCTGCGCGCCGCCGAGGTCCCCGGGCCTTACGTGCTCGCCGCGCATTCGCTCGGCGGGACCCACGCCCGCCGCTTCTCGCAGCTGTTCCCCGACGAGGTGGCGGGCCTGCTCTGGCTGGAGGGCCTGCACGAGGACTGGGACGTCCACATGCCGGAGTCGATGCGCCTGGTGAATTCGACCCAGCCGCTGCCCGACCTCGACGAGGAGCAGCTCCAGCAGTTCCGCGCCTACTTTTCGCAGATGTTCGCCACGTGGCCGGACGAGCTCCGCGAACTGCTCGTCGAACGCCACCTCTCCGTCGAGTGGCTGCACTCCAACAACCACCAGCGGAGCAACGTGCCCGAGCTCGCCGCGGAGATCCGGGCCGGGGGAGGCGGGCCGGACGTGCCGCTGATCGCGCTCACCGGCGTGGGGATCGACCCCGGCCAGGCGCTGTTCATGTCCGACGAGGAGCTGCGCGAGCTGAACGAGAGCAAGCAGAAGCTCTTCCAGGCGTTCGTCGACTCGGTCACGCGCGGCGAGCACCGCGTGCTCGAAGGCGCCGGTCACAGCACGCTCCACACCGATCGCCCGGACGCCGTGCTCGAAGCGGTGCGGGATCTGCTCAGCCGGTTGCGCTGAGCCGATCGCGTTGTCGCAGCGCAGCCAGCGCTGCGGCGCGCAGGTCGTCGCGGCTCAGGCCGGCATACGCGGACACCGCCTCGGCGTATGCCGGCTCGCCGGCGAGCTCGACCGCCCGGCGGACGCCGGCGGCCGACATGGTGGGCTGGTAGCCCCGCAGGAAGCGGAACCGCTCGGCCAGGGCGATCAGCCGAGCCCCGGACTCGGCCGCCCGCGCATCGCCGGTGACGTCCACCCAGGCCAAGGCCAGCAGGAGCGTGCCGCAGATCGGGAAGTCCTCCAGGTGCGGCGACGTCCTGGCGAGGGGCTCGGCCAGCATCGCGGTCAGGGTGCGCGGCAGTTCCCCGGCGATGTCCGCGACGAGGTCGAGCCGCCCGTGCTGGGCGTGGGCGATCACCGCGACGGCCCGGGTCTCCACGGTCCACGGCCGCAGGCCGCGCGGGTCGTCGCGGAAGACCTGGCTCTCCGCTGTCCGGAGCCGGTCGGCGGCCCGCCGCCACAGGCGCAGGCCAGCGTCGACGTCGCCGCGGGCCAGCGAGATCTCCGCCCGTCCGGCCAGGTCCGGCACCAGCTCGGCGACGGTGTCGTCGGCCCGGTTCTGCTCGGTCAGCGCCAGCCACTGCTCGGCCTCGTCGACGTCGCCGAGCTGCAGGTTGGCCAGAACCATCGCCCAGCGCAGCTGGGTCACGTCGGACCACGCCCCGAGCTCCTTCAGCGCGCCCAGCGCGGCCCGCAGGTGGTGCCGCGCCTGCTCGCCCCGTTCGACCTGCATGGCAAGCGATCCGACCCGGCCGTGGGCGAGCGCCCGCAGCCACGGGTGGCTGCCGCCGTCGATCGCGGTGATCATCCGGTTGGCCGCGGCCAGCGCGCCGTGCGGATCGTTCTCGTTCTCGTAGCGGAAGGTGGCGATGCCGTTGGCCATTCCGGCCAGCAGCGGCTCGTCGCTGTCGCACAACCCGCGCAGCGCTGGGCCATCCGAGGTCAACACCGCCGCGAGGGCCCGGATCGGGGTGTCCGGCGGCGCCGCCGGCAGTCGGCGCAGCGTCACCAGCGAGCGGGTCGCGCGAGGCCCGTCGATGACGAATGTGCTTGCGGTGCAAAGAGCTGTCGTGGTCCGAGTGGCCTCGACGAGCGCGGGTTCCGGTTCGAAGTGCGACAGCACCCGGGCCGTTTCCGCAGCCAGCGCGGCGAGCCGCGGGTAGTTGGATTCGACGGTCCACAGCCCCGCGAGCACGGCGGCGGTCGCCGAGACCGTGCGCCCGTCCACCCGATCAACAGCGTGGCGCAAGGCGTGCAGCAGGTTGTCCCGTTCCGCCCGGATCCGCTCGGCAACCGGCACCGGATCTGAACCGAACAGCGAATCATGTTGCGACGCACTGAAATTGCGCGCCCACGCGAGGAAATCGACTAGTACGAGGTCGGTTTCGCCGGCCGCATCTCGCCGGGCTGCGCTGAACTCGCGCACCGTCTCCAACATCCGGAAGCGCGCGCCCGAAGCGGTGTCGGTGACCTTGAGCAGCGACTGGTCGACCAGTTCCTCCAGGACGTCGGGCTCGCCGAGCAGCGCCCGCGCGGCGTCGGCGGTGAATCCGCCGGGGAACACCGACAACGCGCGCATGGCAGCCTGCCCAGCAGGTTCGAGGAGGCTCCAGCTCCAGTCGACCACGGCTTGCAGCGTTCGGTGCCGGCGCGGAGCATCCCGCGCCCCGCCGCGCAGCAGGCCGAAGCGGTCGTCGAGGCGGCGGGCGATCTCGGCGACCGACATGGCCCGGACCCGCGCTGCGGCCAGCTCCACAGCGAGCGGAAGCCCGTCGAGACGGCGGCACAAGGCGGCCACGACATCCCGCGGCAGCTCGACGCTGGGGCGAGCCGCCCGCGCGCGCTGCTCGAACAGCTCGACGGTCGTCGGGAGGTCCAACTCCGGCAGCAGGTGCACCGACTCCGACGACAGGCCGAGCGGGGCGCGGCTGGTGACGAGCACCCGCACGTCCCCGGCCATCGCCACCAGCGCTCCCACCAGCTCCGCGACGCCGTCGATCACGTGCTCGCAGTTGTCCAGCACCAGCAGCGCCGAACCGCGGTCCAGGGCGTCGGCGATCCCGAGGAGCCCATCCCGTTCCCCGACACCGAGCGCCGCCGCGACCTCGCCGACGACGTCGTCATCGGCGGCGAGGCCGGTGAGCGCGACGAAGTGCACGATGCGCTGCTGCGCCTGGCGGCTCACCGCGTGCGCCAAGCGCGTCTTGCCGAGGCCACCGGGACCCACGATCGAGGCGACTCGGGACGAGCGCAGCAGGCTCTCCACCACGGCGATGTCATCGGCGCGACCCAGCAGCGGATTGGGTTCGTGCCGCACGCCGCGCCGGACGACGGGAGCCTGCCCGCGCAGCAGCTGCCGGTGCAGCTCCTGGAGCGCGGGCCCGGGATCGGAACCGAGCTCGTCGCGCAGCGACCGCCGGTACGACTCGTACCTGGAAAGCGCTGCGGGCGGCCCGGCCGTCGCAGCCTCGCAGCGCAGCAGCTCCAGCAGGACCTCCTCATCCCTCGGCCTCGCGCGGAACAGCTCGGCCAGCGGCTCGACCGCCTCGGCGTGGCGGCCCAGCCGCGACAGTGCAAGAGCGCGGGCGCGCACCAGCGACTGGTGCACCGACGCCCGCTCGGCCCGGAGCGCCGAAACAGGGTCGTCGAGCATCTCGTCGCTCGGCGATTCGTCCCAGAACGCGAGTCCGGCCTCGGCGTGCGCGAGGGCCGCGGCGTGATCGCCGGATTGGGAGTGCCGGGCGCTGGCGGCGGCGCAGAGCCGGACGGCGGAGGCGTCGACCTGGTCCTCACCGATCGCCAGGCGGTACCCGGTCGGGGTTCGCGCGATCATCTCGGAGCCCAGCTGCGCGCGGGCGCGGGACACCAGGACCTGCAGCGCCTTGGCCGGATTCTCCGGCTGTTCCTCGGGCCAGAGTCCGTCGAGCAGGCGAGCGGTGCTGCAGCCGGTGCGGAGATCGCTTGCCAGGAGGGCGAGCAGCCCGTGCAGCCGAGGACCGGTGATCTCCCGGCCCCGGAAGGAAACCCGGGACAACAGGGTCAACTCCGCGATCACCGAACCAGGCTAGCCAGCCACCCGCCGCACCGGGGTTCGCAGTTTCAATTGAAACTGCGAACCCCAGAAGTACGGACGAGCGTCAGTCGCCTGCAGCGTTGCGGCGCCAGTAGGCGAGGGCGTAAAGGCGGCGCCGATCCAGGCCGAGTTCCCGCTGGCAGTGCTCGCGGAGCTGGTGGACCACGTCGGCTTCCGCGCCGATCCACACGTGCGGATTCGGGCCCAGCTCGGCGGACCGCAGCGCATCCACGAGCAGCGTGCTCTCGTCCGCCGGGACGCCGTCGCGGTGCAGCCAGTTCCAGGTGACACCGGCGGCGGAACCGATCGACTGCTCCTCCGCGGCGTCGGCGACCTCGGCGAACACCTGCACGCGGGCCTCGGCGGGCAGCTCCTCCAGGATCGCCGCGATGGCCGGCAGCGCCGTCTCATCGCCGACCAGCACCAGCGGATCGGCGTCCGGCTGCGGCCGGTACGCGGGGCTGGGGCCGACGGTGACGATCTGCTCGCCGGGCGCGACCTGCGTCGCCCACGTGCTGCCCGGCCCGTCGTGGTCGTGCACGACGAAGTCGATCGCCAGCTCCTGCCGCTGCGGGTCGAACCAGCGGACGGTGTAGGTGCGCTGCCGGGGCTGCTGCTCGCGGGGCAGCGCGAACACCTCGGCGCGGGTGCGGCCCAGCGGCATCGGTTGGCCGGGCTGCGGCAGGCACAGCTTGATGCGCTGGTCGCTGCCGTTGCTGACGAAGTCCGAGAGCTCCGAGCCACCGAGCGTGACGCGCACCATCCGAGGCGTGATGCGCTCGGTCGCCCGCACGTCCAGCAACCGGTATCGGGATCGCGCGCGCCTGGTGCTCGCCTGCGTGTTCGTCACGCACCCGAGTCTAAAGAGCCCGCTCCCGGGCTCGACCCGCATGGCAGGTGCGCCTACGGCTCGTGAGCGTTTTGGATCGCCATGGCGATCCAAAAC
>NZ_JBFAKG010000132.1:0-5748 GCF_040655595.1 Saccharopolyspora sp. NPDC050389 | reverse complement strand
CTTGGGCCCACTCGCCGGTTTTTCTTTTTGGCCGCCCTTGGCCCAACAAAAACGCTCACGAGACCCGACGGCCCGAAAAGCACTGCGGGCGCCTTCGGTTCGAAGACGCCCGCACCGGTCGATCACGGCGGGAAGATGCCCGGCGGCAACACAGGTTGCTCCGGCTGTTGCGGCGGTCGGTCGCCCGGCGGCTGCGGTGGTTGCTGCGGCGGGCCGGGCGGCGGCTTCTCCGGCGACGGAGGTGGCACGTACCCGGTGCTCACCGAGAGCGTCACGATCTCGCCCGGCAGCGCGAAGCCGCGGGGCGTCTGGCTGGTCACCGTGCCCTGCTTGCGCGTGCTGCTCACCGAGCGCTCCTGGACCTGGTAGCCCGCCTTCTGCAGCGTGTCGGTGGCCCGCTTCCGGTCCATGCCGACGACGTTGGGCACCTGGAACTCTTCGCCGCCGTTCTCGTACCGGCCGGTGGTCGGCGGCAGCGGCAGCGCCGGCAGGCCCTCGTGGATGACCTTCATCGCGTCGAAGAAGGTCCGCGCCGGAACCTTGCCGCCGTAGATGTTCCCGCCGTTGACCCCGCACAACCGCGGCGGATCGGAGTCGCAGATGCCCTGCGGCGAGGTGCCGTCGCTGAAGGTCAGCACCGCGCCCGCGAACTGCGGGGTGGCGCCCAGGAACCCGGCCGACTGGTGGGCCTCGGTGGTGCCGGTCTTCGAGGCCAGCGGGCGGTTCCAGCCGGCCGCGTTGGCCGCCGCGTATGCGGTGCCGCCCGGCTGGTCGTCGCGGCCCATCCCGACGGCCATCGCGTTCGCCAGGCCGGCGTCGACGGCCTGCTCGCACGGGTCTTCGGTGATCGACACGGGATTGCCGTTGCGGTCCAGGATCTGCTCGACCGGTGTCGGCGGGCACCACACGCCGCCGCTCATGATCGTGGCCGCGACGTTGCTGAGCTCCAGCGGACTGGTCGGCGCGTAGCCGAGCGTGAAGGCGCCGATGTTGCGCTGCTTGACCTGCTCGGCCTGGGACAGCCCGTTGGAGCCGTTGGGCGCCAGCGGATCGCCGCCCGCGGTGTGGCCGAGCAGCGTCTCGCGCATCCCGAGCCGCGTCGCCATGTCCACCGTCTGCGCGAGCCCGACGCGTTCCTGCAACGCCACGAAACCGGTGTTCGGCGAGGTCGCCAGCGCCATCTGCAGGGTGCGCGGGCCGGGGCGCACGCCTTCGGCGTTGCCGACCGTGTAGGGCGCGGTGCCGTTCTTGTACACCGACGACGTGTAGGAGCCCGGAGCCTGGATGGTGTTGTAGATGCCCATCCCCTTCTCCAGCGCGGCCGCCGAGGTGAACACCTTGTAGATCGAGCCCGCACCGAACTTGACCACGCCGCTGGGCAGCGCGTACGCGGTCTGGCCCTTGGCGGCGTCGAGCCCGAAGTCGCGGTTGGCGACCAGCGCGCGGACCCGGTGCTTGTCCTTGCCGGGCTCCACCACGCTCATCACGTTGGCGATGCCCTTGGTCGTCTTCGGCACGCCGCGCTCGGCGGCGGCCTTCGCCGCGTCGGTGGCGCGCGAGTCGAGAGTGGTGCGGATGGTGTAGCCGCCGCGCTTGAGTTGCTCCTCGGTGAACCCGGCGCGCTCCAGATAGTCGATCACGTACTTGCAGAAGAACCCGTCCGACGGCCCGGCGCCGACGCAGCCGTTGGGGATGCCGCGCAGCGGTTGCGCGAGGCCGAGCGGCGAGTTGCGGGCCTCCTCGGCGGCCTGCGGGGTGATCCGGCGCTGGTCCTCCATCGCCCTGATCACCAGGTTGCGGCGGTTGAGCGCCTCGCCGGGGTTGTTCTCCGGGTTCAGCGCGCTCGGGCTGTTGACCATGCCGGCCAGCAGCGCGGCCTGCGCGATGGTCAGCTGGTCGGGCGTGGTGTCGAAGTAGGTGCGCGACGCGGCGGCGATCCCGTAGGCCTGGTTCCCGTAGGGCACCACGTTGAGATAGCGGGTGAGCACGTCCTCCTTGCTGAGCCGCTTCTCCAGCTGCAGCGCGATCCGGATCTCGCGCAGCTTGCGCGCCGGGGTCTGCTCGATGGCCTTGGCCTGCTTGACCGGGTCGTCGCCGGCGACCACGTGGACCATGTAGTTCTTCACGTACTGCTGGGTCAGCGTCGAGCCGCCCTGCGCGATCGCGCCGGACATCTGGTTGGTCACGGCGGCGCGGAGGGTGCCCGCCCAGTCCACGCCCTGGTGGTCGAAGAACCGCCGGTCCTCGATCGCCACGATCGCCGCCTTCATGGTGTCGGCGATCTGGTCCGGCTGGGCCGGGCTCCGGTTCTGGTCGAAGAGGTACGCGATGGGCAACCCATCCCGATCTGTGACCGTCGTCACAAGTGGTGGTTCCTTGGTCATCAGGTCGGTGGAGATGCTGTTGACCGCGTCGCTGGCGCGATTGGAGACCACTCCGAGTGATCCCGCCGCCGGGAACAGCAGGCCGGCCACCAGGACTCCGGCCAGCACACACAGACCGAATAGCTTCAACAAGCCGTCTCGGACACGCACTTCGCCAGCCTAAAACGGGGTTGCTTCGTGACGGAGTGTCACGGCGGAGATCCGCCCGATGTGATGAGTAAGAAAGATAACGGAGCGACAACCGTTGGTTGGTTGTGGAACCAGCGGGCTCTACAGTCCGTCTACGTCCAGCGACAGCACTGTTGTGGTTGAAGCAGTTCTGAGCACAACATCCGGTGCCGGGGGGCTCCGGACGAAATACGGTCGCCGACGATCCAGTGAGGAGCTGGGGGAACTCTATGTTCGAGCAGGGGGACTGGCGGGTAAACGCCGCATGCCGTGACCAGAATCCGGACCAATTGTTCGTCCGGGGCGCCGAGCAGCGCAAGGCGCGAATGGTCTGCTTCGGCTGCCCGGTCCGTACCGAGTGCCTCAGCGAGGCGCTCGACAACAAGATCGAATTCGGTGTGTGGGGCGGAATGACGGAGCGGGAGCGGCGTGCGTTGTTGCGGCGCCGGCCCGACGTCCGGAACTGGCGGGAATTGCTGGAAGCAGCCCGGCAGGATTACTCCGATTTCACCGAGTTCCAAGTGAGCTAGTCCGTTCGAGGTCGGTCCGGACAATTCGTCGCCACGGCGGATTGACCGGACCGACCTCTGCTATTCACCGGCCAGTCGCCGGCCGATCTCCCGGAGTCCGGCCAGGTCGTGCACGTCCGACGGCAGCGCCGGAACGCCGATCAGCGACACCTCCGGATGCGCCCGGGTGAACCGGGCGAGCATCCGCTTCTCCCGCTCGGCCACCGCGACGCGGTCGGCGTGCACCCGCAGCACCGCCGCGGCCAGCGGCGCCGAGCCGGCCTGCTCCATCTCCTCGGCGGCGGTGGCCGCCCGCGCGCCGGCGAGCCCGGCGAGCACCGGGTGGGTGCGGTTGGCGACCAGGCCGACCAGCGGCATCCGCTCCCCGGCCAGCCGCTCCACGAAGTAGGCGGCCTCCCGCAGCGCGTCCGGCTCCGGCGCGGCGACCACCAGGAACGCGGTGCCGGGGGAGCGCAGCAGCCGGTAGGTCTGGTCGGCGCGCTCCCGGAACCCGCCGAAGGTCGAGTCGAAGGCCTGCACGAACGCGGCGGCGTCGGCCAGCAGCTGCCCGCCGATCACGGTGGACACCGCCTTCGCGAACATCCCGAACCCCGCGCCGACGATCTTGCGCAGGCCCTTGCCGCCGACCCGCGCCGGGCTGGACAGCATCTTGATCAGGCGCCCGTCCAGCACGGTGGACAGCCGCTGCGGCGCGTCCAGGAAGTCCAGCGCCGACCGGCTCGGCGGGGTGTCCACCACGATCAGGTCCCAGGTGCCGGCGGCGGAGAGCTGGCCGAGCTTCTCCATCGCCATGTACTCCTGCGTGCCGGAGAACGACGTGGAAATCGTCTGGTAGAAGGGGTTGTTCAGGATCTGCTCGGCGCGTTCCCGGCCGGCGTGCGCGAGCACCATGTCGTCGAAGGTGCGGCGCATGTCCAGCATCATCGCGTTGAGGTCGCCGGCCGGTTCGAAGCCCTCCAGCTCGACCTGCTTGGGCTGGTTGCTGAGTTCCCGCAGGCCGAGCGCCTGGGCGAGCCGCTTGGCCGGGTCGATGGTGAGCACCACGGTCTTGCGGCCGCGCTCGGCGGCGCGCACCGCGAGGGCCGCCGCCGTGGTCGTCTTGCCGACACCGCCGGAGCCGCAGCAGACGACGATGTGCGTGTTCGGGTCGTCCAGCAACGCGTCGACGTCGACCTGCGCGGGTCGCAGGGGTTCGCTCATCGTGGGCTCCGGATGCCGTGTTCGGTGAGTATTTCGGCGAGTTCGTAGAGCTCGGCGACGTCGATCCCGGTGAGATCGGGCAGCGACACGGTCGGCAGGTCGGTGTCGGCGAGCTGCGCGCGGGCGTCGTCCTCGGTCCGGGTCCGGATGGCGTGCTCGATCGTCTCGTGCACCAGCCCGTCCAGCGTCTCGTCGCCGACCTTGAGCCCGGCGGCGGCCAGCCCGGCGCGCACCCGCTCCGTGTCCACCCGGCCGCCCGCGGCCGCGGCGACGGAGCGGGCCGGCAGCCGGTTGGGCCGGACGCGGTTGCACACCACGCCGCCCGGTCGCAGGTCGGCGGCGTCGAGCTCGGCGACAGCCTCCAAGGTTTCTCGCACCGGCAGCTCTTCCAGCAGCGTCACTAGGTGCACGACGGTGTCGCTGGAGTGCAGCAGGCGCACCACGCCGTCGCTGTGATCGCGGATCGGCCCGACCTTGGCGAGGTCGGCCATCGCGCGGGTGACGTCGAGGAACTTGACCACCCGGCCGGTCGGCGGCGCGTCGACCACCACCGCGTCGTAGACGTAGCGGCCGCGCTCGTCGGTGCGGCCGACGCATTCCTTGATCTTCCCGGTGAACAGCACGTCGCGCAGGCCTGGCGCGAGCGTGGTGGCGAACTCGATCGCGCCCATCTTGCGCAGCGTGCGACCGGCGAAACCGAGGTTGTAGAACATCGACAGGTATTCCAGCAGCGCAGCCTCGGCGTCGATGGCCAGCGCGCGGAGCTCGCCGCCGCCGGGCGCCGCGGCGATCCACTCCTCGGCGTAGGGCAGCGGAGCGGTGTCGAAGAGCTGGGCGATGCCCTGCCTGCCTTCCACCTCGATCAGCAGCACCTTGTGACCGCCGGTGGCCAGGGCGAGGGCCAACGCGGCGGCGACGGTGGTCTTGCCGGTGCCGCCTTTGCCGCTGACCACGTGCAGTCGGGCCTGATTCAGTTCCCCGTCCCAGTCGGTCACACGATCAGCGTAGGTGCCGGGTTCCCCAAATGTCTGCCGACCGCGAACTCGGCCACGCCTCGGCCGCGAGCACCGCAGGTCGTGAGCGCTTGTCGTGAGCGCTGAAACCGGTAAGAACCGGCTTTCTCGCTCACGACCGCTGATCGGGTCGCGGCGGCGGGGAGGGCGGGAAGCCGGTCTCCTAAGGGGTCCTTGCATAATGATCTTTGTCTGGCATGGTGGTGGCTGGAGTTGATCACGTTTCGATCGTTGGGAGCGTGGGATGGCACGCCCGAAGCCGTGGGAGGTCAGTGACGAGCTGTGGGCGTTGATCGAGCCGCTGCTGCCCCGGCACGAGCGTCGGTTTCGGTATCCGGGGCGGCGTCGGATCGATGACCGCAAGACGTTGCAGGGCATCTTGTTCGTGCTCTACACCGGCATCCAGTGGGAGTTCCTTCCCCAGGAGTTGGGATTCGGTTCGGGGTCGACGTG
>NZ_JBFAKG010000131.1:6901-22225 GCF_040655595.1 Saccharopolyspora sp. NPDC050389 | reverse complement strand
CGATCATCAACTGGTTACGCACGCCTTGGCAAGAAAGTCCTCAACGTTGTTCACCACCGCGGCGTAGGCGCCGTCGACGTCCTGGAACTCGCCGCCCAAAAGACTCACGGCCCCGTTGCCAACCGCACACTGCACGGCCCCGTTGCCAACGGCACATCGTGATCACTCACGTTGGCATCACGTTAACCAGACGTAAAGGAAGCGCCGCCGTTCTTGTTGTCGATCCCCCGCCTCCGCACTGTGAGTCCGTTCACTAGGAGGAGGACGGATGTCAACTGAGGTGCACGGCCGCGACGCTGCGGCGCGCTCCGGTGGCGAGCGCCGGGTGGTCGCCAACGTCATTCGCGGCTCGATCGGCAACTTGATCGAGTGGTACGACTGGTACGCCTACACCGCGTTCAGCGTGTACTTCGCGGCGGCGTTCTTCCCGAAGGGCGACCTGACCGCCCAGCTGCTCAACACCGCGGGCGTGTTCGCCATCGGCTTCCTGATGCGCCCGCTCGGCGGCTGGCTGCTCGGCCGCTACGCGGACCGCTTCGGCCGCCGCGCCGCGCTGACGCTCTCGGTGACGCTGATGGCCTGCGGCTCGCTGGTGATCGCGCTGACGCCGAGCTACAACACGATCGGCCTCGCAGCTCCGCTGCTGCTCGTGTTCGCCCGGCTGGTGCAGGGACTGTCGGTCGGCGGCGAGTACGCGACGTCGGCGACTTACCTGTCGGAGGTCGCCACCGCGAGCAAGCGCGGCTTCTACTCCAGCTTCCAGTACGTCACGCTCGTCGCCGGGCAGCTCACCGCGCTGGGCGTGCAGATCGTGCTGCTCCTGGTGCTCACCAACGAGCAGATGGATTCGTGGGGCTGGCGGATCCCGTTCGCGATCGGCGCGATCGGCGCGGTGATCGTGATGTGGCTACGCCGCGGCATGGACGAGACCGAGAGCTACAAGAAGACCTCGGAGGGCAACCAGTCGCGCGGCACCGTCAAGGCGCTGCTGCAGCATCCCAAGGAGTGCCTGCTCGTCGTCGGCCTGACCCTCGGCGGCACCGTGGCGTTCTACACGTACACGACCTACCTGCAGAAGTACATGGTGGCGACCTCGGGCATCGACAAGGGCACCGTCGCCTGGATCAACTTCCTGGCGCTGCTGGTGTTCCTGTTCCTGCAGCCGCTGGCGGGCGCGCTGTCGGACCGCATCGGCCGCCGCTGGCTGCTGTTGGCCTTCGGCGTGTGCGGCACCGTGCTGACCGTGCCGATCATGACGCTGCTCGGCGCGACGCAGGACCCGGTCACGGCGTTCGCGCTGATGATGGGCGGCCTGGTGATCGTCACCGGCTACACCTCGATCAACGCGATCGTGAAGGCGGAGCTGTTCCCGACCAACATCCGCGCGCTCGGCGTCGGCCTGCCCTACGCGCTGACGGTGGCGATCTTCGGCGGCACCTCGGAGTACGTGGCGCTGTGGCTGAAGCTCGCGGGCATGGAGCAGGTGTTCTTCTGGTACGTCTCGGGCTGCGTGCTGATCTCGCTGATCGTGTACCTGCGGATGCGCGAGACGTCGAAGGACTCCCGTCTGGAGGGCTGATCCGGCGCGTCGCCATACTCTGGGCGGAGCTTTCGGAGGTGGCCGGTGCGCGTGCTTCTCGTCGAGGACGACGACGGCGTGGCGAACGCGCTCGTCGACGTCCTCGCCGCGCACGGCCACCAGCCCACCCGGGTCTCGCGCGGCGCGGACGCGCTGACCCGGCACCGGGATCACGACCTGGTGCTGCTCGACCTGGGGCTGCCGGACGCCGATGGCCTGGACGTGCTGCGGAAGCTCCGCCGCATCGGGTCGATCCCGGTGGTGGTGCTGACCGCCCGCGGCGAGGAGCGGATGGTGGTCCGCGGCCTGCGTTCCGGCGCGGACGACTACCTGGTCAAACCGGTGCGGATGGCGGAGCTGCTGGCCCGCATCGAGGCGGTTGCCCGGCGCGGCCGCCCGGCGGCCGCGGCCGCCGACGAAGTCCGGGTCGGCGACGTGCTGGTGGACCTGCGAACCCGCCGGGTGCAGGTCGGCGACCGCGACGTGGAGCTGACGCCGAAGGAGTTCGACGTGCTCGCGGTGCTGGCCGGCGAGGTGGGCAGCGCGGTGAACAGGCAGCGCCTGATGGACGAGGTCTGGGGCGACGCCTACCTGGCGGTCTCGCGGTCCCTGGACGTGCACATCGCGCAGCTGCGCGCCAAGCTGGGCCGCCCGGAGCTGCTGGTGACGATCCGCGGCTTCGGCTACCGATTCGGAGAGTGAACCGGTGAGCACTCCTACTGGCGCGTTCCCGCAGGTACGGAGCCGTGCGTGTGTTGTGTCGCCATAGCAGCAAAAAGTACGCACGGCCCCGTGACCAGGCTCGGTGACGGCTGATGCGCCGACGGTTGTTGCTGGTGCTGCTCACCTTCTCGGTCCTCGCGGTGGCCGGGTTCGCCGCTCCGCTGCTGCGCGCCACCGCCGCGGAGCGGACGCAGCAGCTGGTGCTCGCCCGCACCGCCGACCTCGACCGGTTCGCCGCGCTCGCCGACCACGCGTTCAGCACCGGCGACACCAACCAGCTGCGCGCCGAGGCCGGCCGCTACGCGGAGCTCTACGGCGAACCGCTGGTGGTGGTCGACACGAACCGCGTGCCGGTCGTGGAAACCGGCGGCATGCGCGCCGCCGACGTCGCCGAGTCGATCGACAAGGCGCTGCGCAACGAGCTGGCCGGGCCGGTGCGGTGGCTGCGGCCCTGGTCCGAGGGCGAGTTGATCCGGTACCGGCCGGTCGGTGACGGCACGCGGGTGACCGGCGCGGTCGTCCTGCGCGCCTCGGTGCAGCACGCCACGCAGGACATCGCCGGGCAGTGGGCGCTGATCGCGTCGGGCGCGCTGAGCGCCTTGGTGGTGTGCGGGCTGCTGGCGTTGGTGCTGGCCCGGTGGATCCTGCGGCCGCTGGCGGAGTTGTGGGCCGGAGTGCGCGCGGTGGGCGCCGGATCGCGCCGCTCGCGGGTGCCGGAGGACGCCGGCCCGCCGGAGCTGCGGGAGCTGGCGGTGTCGTTCAACCGCATGTCGGAGGCGGTCGCGGACGCCGAGGAGCAGCAGCGGCGCCTCGTCGCGGACGCGTCGCACCAGCTGCGCAACCCGATGGCCGCGCTGCGCTTGCGGGTCGACGCGCTGGAACGGCGGATCACGCCGGAAGGAACGCAGACCTACCGGTCCACTTTGGACGAAGTGGACCGCCTGGAGTCGCTGCTGGACCGGCTGCTGGCGCTGGCCACGGCCGATCGCGAACCCGACGAGTCCGCGGTGGAGCCATGCGACGTGGCGGCGGTGGTGACCGACCGGATCGAGGCGTGGCGGCCGGCCGCCGAGGCCGCCGGAGTCCGGTTCGCCGAGACCCGGCTCGACCACGCCGAGGCGGACCTGCCGGTCGACGACCTCGCCCAGATCCTCGACATCCTGCTGGACAACGCCATCAAGTACGCGGGATCGGCAGCGACCGTGTCGGTGCGCTGCGAGGCCGGGCCCGGCAGCTGCACGCTCACCGTCAGCGACACCGGCCCCGGCCTGTCCGGCGAGGAGATATCTCTTGCCGCGCAACGCTTCTGGCGCGCCGGCCGGCATCGCGGCAGCCGCGGATCCGGGCTCGGGCTGGCCATCGCCGACCGCCTGGTGACCGCCCGCGGCGGCTCGCTGCGGATCGAGCCCGTCCGGCCGCACGGGCTGTCGGTCCGGCTCGACCTGCCGGTCCGGGAGGAGGCGTGATGCGCCGCCGCGCCCTGCTCGCGCTCGCCGGTGCCGGGCTGGTCAGCGCCTGCACCGGGCGGACTCCCGAGCGCACGCTCCGCATCGCCGCCGGCGAGCCGGGCGGCTTCTACACCGCCTTCGCCGGTCAGCTGGCCGCCGAGGTGTCCGCGGCGGTGCCTGGCCTGCGGATGTCGGTGTTGAGCAGCCAGGGCAGCGTCGCCAACGTCGAGCTGCTGCGCGACGGGCTGGCCGATCTGGGCATGGTGCTCACGCACACCGCGGCGGCGGCGCAGAACGGCGATCTCGGCCCGCGGGTTCTGCTGCGCGCCCTTGGCCAGGTGTACGAGAACTACACGCAGCTCGTCGTGCTGGCCGACAGTTCCGTGCACAGCCTCGCCGAGCTGGCCGGACGCACGGTGTCGATCGGTGCGCCGAAGTCCGGGACCGCGTTGCTGGGGGCGCACCTGCTCGCGGCGCATCCCGGGGTTCGCCGCGAATCGCTGCCGCTGGAAGAAGCGATCGCGGCGCTGGAACGCGGCCGGATCGATGCGCTGCTGTGGTCCGGCGGCCTGCCGACGCCGGTGCTCAAGACGCTCGACGACCGGGTCGGCATCCGCCTGCTGCCGCTCGATGCGGCGGAGGCCGGCTGCGGCCCGCTGTGCGACCCGGTGCTGGTGCCGCCCGGCGCCTACCGACGGACCAGCCGGATCCCGACGGTCGGCGTGCCCAACATCCTGGCCTGCACCCCGGAACTCCCCGAAGATCTGGCTGAAGCGGTGGTCCGGGTCCTGGTGCTCCGCGCGCCGTTCCTGGTCCCGCAGCAGACGGTGGGCACCCAGTTCCTGGACGTCCGGAACCTGATCGGCACCGGCGCGGTGCCGCTGCACCCGGGAGCCGAACGCGCCTACCGCGACCTCCACGGCTGACCCGACGGCATCCCGATTTTGCCTGAAATCGGGATTCCCCAGCGACGTCAGGCGACCACGAAGGTCTGCGTGGTGCCGGTGAAGGCGTTGATCGAGCCGTCCCAGCCGTTCTTCCAGTTGCCGTGGCGGACGATCCGGTAGCGGCCGGCCGGGGCGTTGGGCGGGACGTCCCAGGTGATGGTCGCCGTCGAGGTCGCGACGCCACTGCGCGCCCAGCGGTACTTCGTCGACCAGTGCCGGTCGTCGGCCACGCGCCGCCATCCGCCGTCCACCTGGCGTTGCACCTCGGCGAAGGTGCCGCCGCGGCGCAGGTCGTTCTTCGGATGCCCGGTCACGAACACCGCCGAGGCCTGGTCGCCGCGCCGGTAGCGGTTGGCGGGTTCGGTGAGCACGTCGCCGAATTCGCGGCCCAGCGGCTTGTCGTCGAAGACCACGCCGGGCTGGAAGTTGATCAGCTTGCCGCGCAGGTCGCGCGGTGTCGGCCCCGTCGGGACCGAGCTCCCGGAGCGCATCGCGGCGGCAAGCCGGGTGAACTCCTGCTGGTAGGCGGGCAGCGTGTACCGGCCGAACAGGGTCGAGGCGCCTTCGTACTGCTGCGCGTCGTATTCCTCCGGCGTGGTCACGTATTGGCTGTACGCGTTGGCGTAGCCCTGCATCAGCACGTTCTCCAGCGGCACGCCCAGTTCGTCGGCGACCGCGCGGCGGATCCGCAGCCCGGCCACGATGGTGAACTCGGCGGGACCGGCCACCAGGTGCAGCTGGCCGATCCGGATCAGTTGCAGCGGCAGCACTTCCGGGCACCACGGGTAGGGCTTCATCGCCCCGAACGGCACCGCGATCGGTTTGGGCGCCTGCGCGTCGGCCAGCCCCTGCGGGATCGGCGCGTCCGCGCCGCCGAGCCAGTCCAGGAACGGATTGCGGATGCCTTCGGGGATCGGGAGGCCGGGGCCGTCCTCGCGACTTCCGGCGAGCATGGACACGCCGATCGCCGCGGTGCAGGTGGTGCGCTGCTCGCCGTCCGGGGTGAACCGACCGTCCACAGTGACCTTCGACAGGTCCACGAAGCACATCCGGTGGTCCACCGCGCCGTCGATCTGCTCCTGCGCCGCGTCGAAAGCGCGCTTGGCGGCGTGGAACTGGCGGTCGCCGATGATCCGGGTGTTCTCGAACTCGTCGTCGGTCGGGCCGGAGCCGGGCGACAGGTTGAGGTTGGGCGACATGTCGCCGGCGTTGGTCTGCGCGAAGCAGGCGACGAAGTCGTCCCCGAGCCGTTCCCAGGCGAACGCGGCGTAGCCCTTGTTGTCCGAGCTGATCAGCAGGTTCTCGTTGGTCATCGAGGTGCCGTGGGTGGCGAACCAGGTGATCGCGCCGACGTCCCGGCTGCCCTGCGCGAAGCGCAGCACGGTCACCGCCGGATCGATGGCCAGCGGGAAGTGGTCCTTGTCCGCTTGGGGATTGAGATCGAACGCGCTGCGCGACCGGTTCACGCTGGCATCGGTCAGCACGGCCCTGCCCAGGTGCATGGTGCCGGGTTTGAGGTCGTCGTGCGCCCGGGAGATCGCCTCGATGATCCCGTCCACGACGGCGTTGTAGGTCTGCTCCTGGAAACCGAGGATCGACAGGTCGTAGGCGGCGTAGTGCGAGTCGCCGCCGCACGCGGCGTGCGTGTGCGTGGCGTTGAGCAGCACGTTCTGCTCGGTGTAGAGCTCGCCGTAGGTTTCGGCGAGCTTGCGCAGAACTCCTTGGTGCACCGACTGGAACAGCGCGCCGAGCTCGGCGGTGACGAACACGATGCGCTTGTCGCCGTCGTCAACGATGAACGCGCGCGCGAGGGTGCGCAGGTGGATGCCCGCGGTCTGCTGCTGGGGCATCGAGTAGCCCATCATGCCGTTCTCGGCGGCCGGGCCGGTCACGTCGGCGATGCCCCGACCGACCAGGTAGGCGCCGGTATGGCGGGCGGGTTCAGCGGCGGCGCTGGTGCCGCCGAGCGCCGAAGCGACCAGCGGTGCCGCCGCGGCGGCGGCCAGCACCCGTCTCCTGGCAACGGGCATGGGCCTGCACTCCTCGATGAATGCGAACCAAATTCACGTTCTTGGATCGAGGGGAGGCTACGTGATCTCGTTCACGTTGCCAAGGGCTGATGCAGGTGGCGCCCGGGAATTCCCGGCGCCGGGCTCAGGTCACGCCATCATGGCGCCGACGAGGCTGTCCTGGACCCAGGTGAGCCACTGGTAGACGCCCAGGTGCTCGCGGCGCATGTCGTCGTCGGGCAAGTCCTCCGGCATGTCCTCGGCCACGTCCAGCGCCGTGCCCAGCGCCAGCCGGACGTCGTTGAGCGCCGCCAGCCACCCATCGGCCTGCTCACCGGTCAGCTTGACCCGGCCGCCCATCGGCGGACACGTCTCCAGCACCATCGCGGCGACCCCGGTCTTGGCCTCCAGCAGCCCCGGCTCGTGCAGCGACCGCATCGCGCCGGCCGCGTCCGACTCCTCCTCGTCGGTCTCGCCGGTGATCGGGTCGCGCCGGTAGAAGTCCGGCAGCAGCCGCGCCAGCACGCGGTCCTCCGGCGGAGTCGTCGGCCCGGTGCGGATGCCGGTCAGCTCGGCCAGCTCGTCCTTCGGCGCCTCGTCGTTGCGGGCGTCGAGCATGTCCTTGAGCTGCCCTACCAGGCCCCGGATGACCGCGGCTTCCTGCTGCGACAGCTCGGCCAGCACGTGACCGTTCTTGCGGGTCCAGCCTTCCACTCAGGAATCCTTCTGCATCGTCGCCCACAGGCCGGCGGCATGCAGCTTCGCCACGTCTCCCTCGACCTTCTCCTTGGAGCCCGAGGAAACCACCGCCTTGCCCTTGTGGTGCACGTCCAGCATCAACTTCGTCGCATGATCCCGGGTGTAACCGAAGATCTTCTGGAGCACGTAGGTCACGTAGGACATCAGGTTGACCGGGTCGTTCCACACCACAGTCACCCACGGCTTGTCCTCGGAACCGAGTGCGTCCGGTTCGAGTTGCGCGCGCTCGATTTCAGCGGGCGAGGTCATGCGTCCATCGTCGCACGCGGCCGTCACGGCGGTGTCGACCGCACGGGCAAACCCGGCACGCACGGGGTTCGCGCTGCGGGCGGGCGCCGACCACCACGTAATCTCTGCGACATGAGCTCTCCGACGGGTAGCACCGCGCTGCTGACGGACCAGTACGAGCTGACGATGCTCGCGAGCGCGCTGCAGGACGGCACCGCGCACCGCCCGTGCACCTTCGAGGTGTTCACCCGGCGGCTGCCGGACGGCCGCCGCTACGGGGTCACCGGCGGCACCGGCCGGGTGCTGGACGCGATCGAGAACTTCCGGTTCGGCGAGGCGGAACTCGAACAGCTCGCCGCTACCCGCGTCGTCGACGACGCGACCCTGGAGTGGCTGCGCGACTACCGGTTCCAGGGGCAGGTCGACGGCTATCCCGAGGGCGAACTGTTCTTCCCCGGCTCCCCGCTGCTGACCGTGCGCGGCACGTTCGCCGAGGCCGTGGTGCTGGAGACGCTGGTGCTGTCGATCCTCAACCACGACAGCGCGATCGCCGCCGCGGCGGCCCGGATGGTGTCGGCGGCCAACGGCCGGCGGATGATCGAGATGGGCTCGCGGCGCACCCACGAGGAAGCGGCCGTGGCGGCGGCGCGGATCGCCTACCTGGCCGGTTTCACCGCCACCTCGAACCTGGAGGCGGGCCGCCGCTACGGCATCCCGACCGCGGGCACGGCGGCGCACGCGTTCACCCTGCTGCACGATTCCGAGCGCGCCGCCTTCGAATCGCAGATCGCCTCGCTCGGCACCGGCACCACGCTGCTCGTCGACACCTACGACATCACCCGCGGCATCGAGCTCGCGGTGGAGGTCGCCGGGACCGGGCTGGGCGCGGTCCGGATCGACTCCGGCGACGTCGGCGTGCTCGCCCAGCAGGCCCGCGACCAGCTCGACGGGCTCGGCGCGACGGGCACCCGGATCGTCGTCTCCGGCGACCTCGACGAGTACGCCATCGCCGCGCTGCGCGCCGAGCCGGTCGACGGCTACGGGGTGGGCACGTCGCTGGTCACCGGCTCCGGTGCGCCGACCGCCGAGATGGTCTACAAGCTGGTGGAGGTCGAGGGCCGGCCGGTCGCGAAGCGCAGCTCGCACAAGACGTCGCGCGGCGGCCGCAAGGCCGCGGTGCGGCGGTACAAGGAGACCGGCACCGCCGTGGAGGAGGTCGTGTTCCAGGTCGCGCCGGGCGCCGCCGAGCCGGTGCTCGGGCCGCACGACCGGTTCCTGCAGATCCCGTTGATCCGCGACGGGAAGCGGGCCGACGGCGTGCCGACGCTGGAGGACGACCGGCAGCGGCTGCGGCACGCGCTGGTGACCCTGCCGTGGGAGGGGCTCAAGCTCTCGCACGGCGAACCGGCGATCCCGACGGTCTTCCACGAGGCCTGAGCTTCCCGCCGGGCCTGGTGGCGCTTCAGAATTGCGGTAGCGGCGTGAGGGGGACGTGATGACCAAGGCGTTGATCATCGTGGACGTGCAGATCGACTTCTGCGAGGGCGGCTCGCTGGCGGTGGCCGGTGGCGCGGGCGTGGCGGCGGAGATCTCGCGGTACCTCGCGGGATTCGACCACGACCACGTGGTGGCCACCCGCGACTACCACATCGATCCGGGCGCGCACTTCAGCGACGAGCCGGACTTCGTCCGCTCCTGGCCGCGGCACTGCGTGGCGGGCACGCCGGGCGCGGCGTTCCACCCGGAGCTGGACGTGGGCCCGGTGGAGGCGGTGTTCTCGAAGGGCCAGTACAGCGACGGCTATTCCGGCTTCGAGGGCATCGACCTCCGGGACCGGCCGCTGCGCGACTGGCTGGCCGACCACGGCGTCCGCCGGGTCGACGTCGTGGGCATCGCCACGGACCACTGCGTCCGAGCCACGGCGCTCGACGCGGTCCGAGCGGGCCTGGACACCACGGTGCTCCTGGAACTCACGGCGGGTGTGTCCCGCGAAACGGTCGACGCGGCCCTGTCGGAGCTGGACTCGGCAGGCGTGAACCTCATCGGCGAACCGGTTGTCCGGTAGCCACGTTTCCGCTGGTCAAGGCCCGTGAGTGTTTTGGGTCGCTATAGCAACCCAAAACACTCACGGGCCTTGACCTGCAGAGACAGCGCCTAGTCAGGTATCCCGCCCGTTTCTCCGCGATCACGCTTCGGTCGGTCATCGCCCGGCCCCGGAAAAGGGCCACGGCACCGGCATGGGATGACTACCGTCGGCTCGGTCGAAGCGTCACCTGAGAGGACCGAGCGAGGGCATGGCCGCAGAACTGACCGAGTACGAGCAGCGCTACCTGAACATGCTGGAAGACCTGCGGAATTCACCGGCCATCGAGGTGCTCGAAGACGAGGTGGGGCGGGTTGTGCAGGCCTACGGAGACGTCCCGACGGTCTTCGAGAAGCTCGCGCGACGCTACGAGCTCGCCCTCGACCCGGCCCTGCAGAGCCGTTTCCCGCGCTTCCGGAGTTTGTCGTGCCTGTGGCAGACCGACGACGAACTTCCCAACCTGACCGGCGAGTTCAAACTTTCGCACCTGTACTCCGAGGTGAGCGCCGGTCCCCTTGAGATCGCGGAGGACTTCCCCGAGGAGAGCGATCGCAGCCTCGCACGCGAGCTGCGCATGATCGACGACCAGCCTCAAGGCGGCGGATTCGTCGCGATGCGAGCCCAGTCGCACGTCCCCTTCCCGGAGCTCTGGTACTTCACGATCGCCCACGGTTTCCAGCGCCTCGACATCGGCTACGCCGAGTACTTCGACAACCTGCTGGTCACGAAGGGCGTCTACGGCTGGCAGCACCTCTTCGCAGACGTCCAGCTGCATGACGATGCGTATCTGCACGCGCGGAAGCGCCTCACCACGATGCTGCAGGTCTTGCCGGAGATCTTCCCCGGCCACGACTACGAGCCCCTCCGCGCCCGGTTCGCGCAGCGACTCCGGTAGCGCGGGGCATCGGGGCTCGTCGACAGGGGTGCGCGGTAGTTTCTTCTCGTGCCCACCTCTGTCCCGCGATGGTCTGACCCGGTTGCGTTCGAGCCCGACGAAGACGACGAGCTACCACCGGAGATCGCCGCCGACCTCGCCAAGGTGGGCAAGCGGGAGGCGCCGGAACTCCCGCTGACGGCCAAGCCCAAGCAGGACATCCCGGACCTGGCGACGCTGCTGGAGACCGCGATCACGGCGGTCGGGGGCGTGCCGCGCGAGGGCCAGGCCAGGATGGCCGCGGCCGTCGAGCACTCCATCGGCTCCGGCGAGCACCTGGCCGTGCAGGCCGGCACCGGCACCGGGAAGTCGCTGGCGTACCTGGTCCCCGCGATCCGGCACGCCGTCGCCGAGGGCACCACGGTGGTCGTCTCGACCGCGACGATCGCCCTGCAACGCCAGCTCGTCGACCGGGATCTCCCCCGGCTTTCCGCCGCTCTCGCCGAGGCGATCGGCCGCCGCCCGACCTTCGCGATCCTCAAGGGCCGCCGCAACTACCTGTGCCTCAACCGCGTGCACGGCAACGCTCCCGAGGAGCCCGACGACGGCGCGCTGTTCGACGCCTTCGCCGCGTCCGCGCTGGAGCGGCAGGTGAAGCGGATCCAGGAGTGGGCCACCGAGACCGAGACCGGCGACCGCGACGAGCTCGTGCCCGGCGTCACCGACCAGGCCTGGCGGCAGATGTCGGTCACCGCCAAGGAATGCCTCGGCGTGCACCGCTGCCCGGTGGGCGTCGACTGCTTCGCCGAGCGCGCCAGGGCCGAGGCCGGCCGCGCCGACATCGTCGTGACGAACCACGCGCTGCTGGCCATCGACGCGCTGGACGACCGGCCGGTGCTGCCGGACCACGACGTCGTCCTCGTCGACGAGGCGCACGACCTGGTGGACCGGGTGACCTCGGCGGCCACCGGCGAGCTGACCGCGGGCGCGGTGAAGCTCGCGGCGCGCCGCTGCGGGCGGGCCATCGACGAGGAGATCGCCGACCGGCTCGACGAGGCGGCCGAAGGCCTGGACCTGGTGCTGCAGGCGGCGAATCCCGGTCGGCTGGAAGAACTTCCACAGGATCTCGGCGGCGCCCTGACGGTGACCCGCGACGCGGCGTGGGCGTGCATCAACGCGCTCGGCCCGGAACGCAAGGAAGACGCCGAGGGCAGCACGGCGCGCAAGCTCGCGCACGCCGTCACCGAGGAGGTCCACGACACCGCGGTCCGGCTGCTGGAGGCCTTCGACGACGACAAGCAGCACGACGTCGTGTGGGTGTCGGCGGAGCCGAACCGCCCGCCGACCGTGCGCGTCGCGCCGCTGGGAGTCGGCGCGCTGCTGCGGGAACGGCTCTTCGGGCAGCGGACCACGGTCCTGACGTCGGCGACGCTGGCGCTCGGCGGCTCGTTCGACACGCTCGCCCGGCAGTGGGGCCTGCCGCCGCAGCAGAAGACCCAAGCCGCCGCCGGGATGGCCACCGCGAAGGAAGTTCCGTCCGACACCGGCGGTCCGAAGTGGACCGGACTGGACGTGGGTTCGCCGTTCGAGCACCAGCGCAGCGGCATCCTCTACATCGCCCGCCACCTGCCGCCCCCGGGCCGCGACGGGCTGCCGCCGCAGTACCTGGACGAGCTGACCGAATTGGTGCAGGCCGCGGGCGGGCGCACGCTCGGGTTGTTCTCGTCGATGCGCGCCGCCAAGCAGGCTTCGGAAGAACTGCGCGAACGGCTGAGCACACCGGTGCTGTGCCAGGGTGACGACGCGACCGCGCTCCTGGTCCGCAGGTTCTCCGAAGATCCGGAGACGTCGCTGTTCGGCACCTTGTCGCTGTGGCAGGGCGTGGACGTGCCGGGTGATTCGCTGCAGCTGGTCATCATGGACCGGATTCCGTTCCCGCGGCCGGACGATCCGCTCGCCTCGGCCCGCCAGAAGGCGGTTTCCGAGCGCGGCGGCAACGGGTTCATCACGGTGGCGGGCACGCACGCCGCGCTGCTGCTGGCGCAGGGCGCCGGGCGGCTGCTGCGCTCGCCGAACGACCGCGGCGTGATCGCGGTGCTGGATCCGCGCCTGGCCACGGCGCGCTACGGCGGCTTCCTGCGCGCCTCGCTGCCGCCGTTCTGGACCACCCACGACCCGGAGGTCGTGCGCGGTGCCCTGCGACGGCTGTCCTCCGCCGCGGCGGAGGTCTGAGGTGGAGACGATCTCGTTCGAGGAGTTCCTGCGCCGGCTGCCGAAGGCCGAACTGCACTGCCATCTGGTGGGCGCCATCCCGGCCGAAACGGCCTGGGAGATCGCCACCCGCAACGGGGTCGAGCTGCCCGCGTCCGGACCGGAGTCGCTGTACGACTTCGGCCAGTTCTACGAGTTCATCGAGCGGTACATGCAGGTCGCCGAGGCGATGCGGACGCGGGAGGACTTCGCGCAGGCGGCCTACGCGGCGCTGCGGGCGGGCCACCTGGCGGGCAACGTCCGGTACCGGGAGATGTTCTTCAACCCCACCGACCACTACCGCGGCGGCGTGGCCTACCCGGACCTGGTGGACGGGTTGCTCGACGGCATCCGACAGGCCGAGCAGGACTTCGGGGTGCGCTGCCGCCTAATCCCGTCGATCAACCGCATGGAGTCGCCCGCCGTCGCGGTCGACATGGTGCGCGACGTGCTGCGCTGGCGCCGCGACGAGGTCATCGGCATCGGGCTCGACGCGGCCGAACCCAGCGGGCCGCCGGAGAACTTCGCCGAGGCGTACCGGCTCGCCGAAGACGCCGGCCTGCACCGGACGGCGCACGTCTGCGAGGACTACGCGGGGCTGGACGGCGGCCCGCCGGCCAATGCGCTCACGGCGCTGGACCTGCTGCACTGCGACCGGCTGGACCACGGCTACAACCTGCTGGCCGACCCGGCGGCGCTGGCCAGGTGCCGGGACGCGGCGGTGCCGTTCACGGTCTGCGAGCCGGGCTCGAACGAGGCGCGGTTGCCGAAGCGCCGCGAGAGCATCCGCGCCATGATCGACGCCGGGCTGCCGGTGAGCCTGCACAGCGACGATCCGGCGATGCACGGCGCGGATCCGGGCGACGTGTACGTCGGCGCGGTCACGGCGCTCGGCCTGGACGTGGACGGCGCGATCGACCTCTGCCTGGCGGCGGTCGACGCGGCGTGGCTCGACGACACCGAGCGCCGCGAACTCCGCAGCGCGTTCCGGCAGGAGATCGCCGGCCTCCGCGACCGACTCGCCTGACGTCACCGGCCGTGAGTCCTTTGGGCTGCCATAGCGACCCAAAAGACTCACGGGTGCTCACCAGGACCGATCCAGGAAGTCGGCGATCAGGGGCGCGGGTTTTGTAGGAGATCGACAACTCGGCGCTGGGCTTTCTGTTTCGGCGGGGTTGGCGGGTAGGTTGGGCTCGCCGCGCTCATCGGGCCGCCGACGCCGCCCGATTCGACGAGAACCGCTGGTGGGAAGGGCTTCCCGCCTGGCAGGAGGCAGTCGATGCGAGGGCGCGGCACGAAGTCGGTTCCGGCAGCGCCGCCGGCCGGCCATGTTGTCGATCAACCGCTAGGGAGACGTCGTGTCCGCACCACGCCAAGCCGCGCCCGCCGCGAACCTGGCCAGGACTGTGGTCTTCGCCGCATTCATCGCCGTCCTCGGGATCTTCCCCGGCTTCTACCTCGGCGGCGCGGCGGTGCCGATCGTGCTCCAGAACATGGGGCCGCTGCTGGCAGGCAGCATCCTCGGCGCCCGCCGAGGCGGCGCGGCCACACTGCTGTTCCTCGCCCTGGTGGCGATCGGGCTCCCGCTGCTCTCCGGCGGCCGCGGCGGCCTCGCGCCGTTCATCGGGCCCAGCGGCGGTTTCGTGATCGGCTGGGTCGTGGCGGCGGTCGTCGTCGGCCTCATCGTGCAGCGCAGCCTGCCGAAGCCGGGCCTGTTCGTGCTGCTCGCGGCCAACGTCGCGGGCATCGCCGTGGACTACCTGATCGGCATCCCGTACTGGGGCCTGGTCATCGGCGACCTGCGCGCGGCCGCGGTGCAGTCGCTGGTGTTCCTCCCTGGCGACGCCGTGAAGCTCGTCGCCGTCTCGCTCGTCGCCGTCGCGGTGCACCGCGCCCTCCCGGCGACGCCGACCGGCTCGGCGCGCCGCGCCACCGCCGAGGGCTGAGCGTGCTGCCGATCCTCGGCCGCTCCCCCGCTTCGCGGGTCGCGCACGCCGGAACGACGCTGGACGCTCAGGAGCTGCTCGCGCGGGCAGGCCGCGCTGCGCAGCTCCTGCCGTCCGGCTCCAGAGTCGCCTTGGACGGTGGCGACGCGCTGACGCGCTTGACCCACTTCCTCGGAGCCGATCTCGCGGGCTGCGCGACCCTGCTCACCGAACCAACCTGGACGGACGGCGACCGCGCAGCGGTACTCGCCGACGCCCGTCCGGACCTGGTGCTCAACCTGGACGACCGGCCTGCTCACGCCGCGGGCGAAAGCGAACGGTCCGCTCACCTCACGACCGAACCGAGCGAACGGCCCGTTCACCCCACCTACCAAGACGAACAGTCCGCTCACCTCACGACCGAACCGAGCGAACGGCCCGTTCACCCCACCTACCAAGACGAACAGTCCGCTCACCTCACGACCGAACCGAGCGAACG
>NZ_JBFAKG010000131.1:0-6806 GCF_040655595.1 Saccharopolyspora sp. NPDC050389 | reverse complement strand
GAACGGCCCGTTCACCCCACCTACCGAGACGAACGGTCCGTTCACACCACGTACCAAGACGAACGGTCCGTTCACACCGCAGGCCCGGCGCCCACCGACAGCGGGGAGCTCACGCACTTCTACCTGCCCACCACCTCCGGCAGCAGCGGCGCTCCCAAGGTGCTGATCCGGTCTCGGCGGTCGTGGTTGCGCAGCTTCGCTGCGCTCGGCCTGCCGTTGGCCGCTCGGGATCGCGTGTTGATCCCGGGGCCGCTGAGCTCGTCGTTGTTCCTCTTCGGCGCGTTGCACGCGCTCCGCGGGGGCGCCGATGTGGAGTTGCTGGACAAGTGGTCCGCGGCGGGTGCGGCTGCCGCTTCGCGGCGGGCCACCGCGGTCCACCTGGTGCCCGCGATGCTGTCCGCTCTGGTGTCCACTTTGGAGCGTGATCCGGTGCTGCGGGCCGAATGCCGCTTGCGCGCGGTGGTTTGCGGCGGGGCCCGGGTGGACGAGGCGTTGGCGGAACGGCTCGCCAAGGCGCTTCCCGGGTGCGAACTCGTCGAGTACTACGGGTCGGCCGAGCATTCGCTGATCGCCGTTCGGCGCGGCGGGTCGCTGCGGCCCGTCGTCGACGTGGACGTGCGCGATCCCGTGGACGGCGTCGGCGAATTGTGGGTGCGCTCCGACCTGGTCTTCGACGGCTACCTCCGCGACGGGACGATCGTGCCCGCGACGACCGAGGACGGCTGGTCGACGGTCGGCGATCGCGCCGTGCGGCATGCCGACGGGTCGCTGGAGGTTCTCGGTCGCCTCGGCTCGGCGATCAACACCGGCGCCCGGATCGTCGGCGCGGAGGAGGTCGAATCGGTGCTGCGCGACGCCGAAGGCGTGCTTGACGTGCTGGTTTGCGCCAGCCCGCATCCGAGGTTCGGCGAGCTCGTCACCGCCGTCGTCGAGATCGATCCGGCGACGCCGCCGTCGCTGCGCGAACTTCGCGCGCGGGCCCGCGACGCGCTGGGCCCGGCGAAACGCCCCCGGCGTTGGCTGGCGGTCCGGGAACTGCCCCGGACGGCGTCGGGCAAGCCCGCCCGCGCCCTGATCGCGGAGCGGCTGCGGGCCGGGACTCTCGATGCGGAGGCGCTGTGAACCGGACTCCCGTCGTGATCGCCGCTCGCCGCACTCCCATCGGCGAAGCAGGCGGCCAGCTGCGCCACCTGGCTGTCGACCGGCTCGCCGCTCCGGTGCTGCGCGCCGCCCTGGACGACGCCGGTGTGACCACAGTGGACGATGTGCTGCTCGGCAACGTGCTCGGCCCCGGCGGGAATCCGGCCCGGGTGGCGGCGTTGCGCGCCGGTTTGGGCGAGGCCACGCCCGGCATGACCATCGATCGGCAGTGCGCGAGCGGGCTCACCGCGATCACCACCGCTGCGGCGATGATCCGCGGCGGCGTGGGCGACTGGTTCCTCGCCGGCGGCGCCGAGAGCCCGTCGACCGCGCCTTGGCGGGCGTGGCGGCCGCGTTCGGCGACGGCACCGCCCCGCTTCTACGACCGAGCACCGTTCGCGCCGGCCGATATCGGCGACCCGGACATGGGCCCGGCGGCCGATCTGGTGGCGGCCGAGGCCGGGATTTCGCGGCAGCGCCAGGACGCTTTCGCCGCCCGCAGCCACGAACGCGCCGTGGCCGCGCGGCGAGCGGGCCGCTTCGACGCCGAGCTGGTGCCGGTCGGCGGCATCTCCGCGGACGAGCGGCCGCGCGAGGGTTTCACCGCCGAGCGGCTGGCCCGGTTCCGGCCCGCGTTCACCTCGGACGGGACCGCGACGGCGGCGAACTCCTGCGGCATCAACGACGGGGCCGCCGCCGTGCTGATCACCACCGAGGAGCAGCGCCGCCGGCTCGGCGTGCCGGGGCTGCGGCTGCTGGGCTGGCGCACGACGGGAGTCGACCCGAACCGGCTCGGCCTCGGCGCCGTGCCCGCCATGCGGGAGCTGCTCGAACAGCACGCGCCGGAAATCGTCGAGTTCAACGAGGCCTTCGCCGGGCAGACCCTGGCCTGCCTGGACGCCGCGGGCATCGACGAGCGGCTGGCCGGCCCGGACGGCGGCGCGATCGCGCTCGGCCACCCCTGGGGAGCCTCCGGCGCGGTGCTCGTGGTGCGGTTGTTCGGCCGGATGGTGCGGGCGGACGGACCGCGCGTCGGCCTGGCGGCGCTGTCCTCCGGCGGCGGTTTGGGCGTGGCCACGATGTGGGAGCGAGTGGGTTGATCGAGTTCGAGGATGTCGGGCACAGCTACGACGAGCGCACCGTGCTGGACGGCGTGGACCTGCGGCTGGCCGAGCGGCGCGTCGCCTTCGTCGGGGCGAACGGCTCGGGCAAGTCCACGCTGGCCCGGATGATCAACGGCCTGGTGCACCCCAGCCGCGGCCGGGTGCTGGTCGACGGAGTGGATCCGGTGCGCGACGGCCGCGCGGTGCGGCGGCGGGTGGGATTCATCTTCACCCACCCGGACAGCCAGATCGTGATGCCCACCGCGGGCGAGGACGTCGCGTTCTCGCTGCGCAGGCAGGGCCTTTCCAAGGCTGAGCGGCAGCGTCGGGCAGCGGAGGTGCTGGCCAGGCACGGGTTGGAGGGCTACGCCGAGCACCCGGCGCACCAGCTCTCCGGCGGGCAGAAGCAGCTGCTGGCGCTGTGCTCGATGCTGGTCCTGGAACCGGACGTGCTGGTCTGCGACGAGCCGACGACGCTGCTCGACCTGCGCAACAAGCGGCATTTCATCGAGGTCCTGAACGGGCTGCCGCAGCAGGTCGTGCTGGTCACCCACGACCTGGACCTGCTGGACGGGTTCGACCGGGTCGTGGTGCTCGACGCGGGCAAGGTGGTCGCCGACGACGAACCGGCCGCGGCCATCCCGTTCTACCGTGAGCTGATCAAGTGAGCCCGCTCGGCCTGTACGAGCCGGGGAACAGCCCGCTGCACCGGCTCGGGGCGGGGTGGAAGTTCCTGGCGCTGCTGGCCTTCGCGGTGGTGACCTTCGTGCTGCAGTCACCGCTGGCGCTGGGCGGATGCGTGCTCGCGGTCGCGGTCGCGTACCTGGTCGGCCGGATCCCGCTGCGCCGCTGCTGGCAGGCCGTGCGGCTGCTGATCCCGTTGCTGCTGGTGGTGTTCCTGCTGCAGTGGTGGCTGCTCGGCCTCGACAGCGCTGCCGCAGTGTGCCTGCGGCTGCTCGGCGCGCTCGCCGCCGCGAACCTCTTCACCCTGACCACCAAGGTCGACGACCTGGTCACCGCCGTGGAACGCGGGCTGGGGCCGCTGCGGCGCTTCGGTGTCCGGCCGGAGCGGATCGGCCTGCTGGTGGGCCTGACGCTCCAGGCGGTCGCGGCCCTGTCGACGATCGCGACGCAGGTGCGCGAAGCGCAACGAGCCCGGAACGCGGAGCGCTCGTTCCCGGCGTTCGCCGTGCCGTTCCTGGTCCGCACGCTGCGCCACGCCGACGAGCTCGGCGAAGCCCTCGCGGCCCGCGGCGTCGGAGACGACTGACCGGCGCTCGTGAGCACCTTGGAGCGCAATAGCACTCCAAAACGCTCACGACACCTGACGGCTCAAGACCGGAGGTAGGTCAGCACCGCGAGGACGCGGCGGTTGGTGTCCTCGGCCGGTGGCAGGTTCAGCTTCGCGAGGATGTTGCCGACGTGCTTGCCGACTGCCGCCTCGGTGACGACCAGCCGTCTGGCGATCTCGGTGTTGGAATGGCCCTCGGCCACCAGGCCGAGCACTTCGCGTTCCCGCGCCGACAGCGCCACCAGCGGATCGCGCTGCCGGTTCAGCAGTTGGCGCACCACCTGCGGGTCGACCACCGTGCCGCCGGCGACCACCTGCCGCAGCACGCCCGCGAACTCCTCGACGTCGACCACCCGGTCCTTGAGCAGGTAGCCGACCCGTTCGCCGCGGTGCGAGTCGAGCAGTTCGGCGGCGTAGCTGCGCTCCACGTACTGGCTGAGCGCGACCACCGCGAGCCCCGGGTTAGCGCGGCGGAGCTCCACGGCGGCGCGCAGCCCCTCGTCAGTGAAGCCCGGCGGCATGCGGATGTCGGTGATCACCAGGTCGGGGTCGTGCTCGGTGACGGCGGTGGTCAGCGCGTCGGCGTCGCCGACCGCGGCGACGACTTCGAAGCCGAACCTGCCGAGCAGTCCGGCGAGGCCTTCCCGAAGCAGCACGCCGTCCTCGGCGAGCACTACTCGGATCGGACCGGGCATGGCAGCTCCACTCGCAACAGGGTCGGGCCATCGACCGGACTGGACAACAACATCTTGCCGTCGATCACCGCGACGCGGTCCGCGAGCCCGGTCAGCCCCGTGCCGCGCGCGGGATCGGCGCCGCCGCGGCCATCATCGGCGACCTCGACCGCGAGCACACCGTCGTCCCGCCGCGCCGTCACCGACACGGCCGTGGCGGCGCTGTGCTTGGCGACGTTGGTCAACGCCTCGGCGACCACGAAGTACGCCGTCGCCTCGACATGCGCGGGGAACCTGTCCGGAAACCCTGCATGCACCGCCACCGGAATCGGGCAGCGGTCGGCGAGTTCACCGAGCGCGGCTGGCAGCCCCCGGTCGGTGAGCACCCGCGGGTGGATGCCGCGCACCAGCTCGCGCAGCTCGGCCATGAGCTGCTTGGCTTCCTCATGCGCGTCCGAAACGTTCTGGTGCGCCTGGGAATCCGACGGGACGTCCAGCCGGGCGATGCCGAGTTTCAGGGTGAGGCCGACCAATCGCTGCTGCGCGCCGTCGTGCAGATCGCGTTCGATCCGCCGCCGCTCGACTTCGAAGGCGTCCACCAACCGGGCCCGTGACTGCGACACCTCGACCAGCTCGGTTCGCAGGCTCGCGCTGCCGTCCTGCAGCAGAGTCCGGGCGACGGCGGCGTGCGCACCGGCGAGCAGGGCCGAGAAGTACGGCACCGCAGGGAGCAGGACCAAGGCGGCCAACGCGTACCAGAGCGCTTCGCCTACGCTGGTGACGGTGCCGAAACCCACTGCGACCGGCCCGTTTTCGCCGAGCACGAGCAGCGGACTCACCAAGTACGCCAAGAGCCCGAATGCGATCCCGAACACGGTCGCGTAGGCAACCGGAACGACCGTGATCAGTAGGAGTGCGTAGGCGATCGCACGCCAGGTCGCTGCGTCCAGGTAGAGCGCGCGCAGGCGGTGCCACGATCCGGCGGTCTTCGACGACGCCTGGTGGCCGCCCGCGATGGGCCGCATGTCGACGAGCCCCAGGCGCCACCGCTCCACCTTGGACAACGGCAGGGCGACCAGGGGTGCGCCCGCAGCGAGCACCGCGCAGCCGACGAACACCGCGACCAGCCACCTGCCGAACGACGCCGATTCCGGATGGACCGCGGCGACCACCACCACTGTCCACAGCAGACACGGAAGAGCCGTGGCGGCAACCACCGGAGGCGTGCCGAGGAGGTAGGCGAGCGAGCGCCACGGCCAACTGCTGAGCAAAAAACGGCGCCGCCGCAACGAATCCAACACGGTCCCAGTAAGCACGAACACGACCTAACCAGACGACCGCGATCGGTTCAGCGGGTTCAGCCGTAGTGATCGAGGTATGCCCAGCCATACCCGAGCCGGGCGGCTGCTCATAGTGACCCGGCCACCGCTGCATTGGTCTGCTGGACGCATGACGACCTCGCAACTAGACAGGCCCACCACGCAGCCGGCATCGTCCCGGTTCAAGGGCGTGGTGGCGTTCGTCCTCCTCGCCTACGGCATAGCCTGGGCCAGCATGTTCGGCGCCGCGCTGCTGGGCTTCTCCCTGGTCGATCCCCTGGCGCAGCTGCCGTTCGGCTTCGCCCCGGCCATCGCGGCAATCATCGTGCGGCGCTGGGTGACCCGGGAGGGATTCGGCGACGCGGGGCTCAAGCTGCGGCTGCGCGCCAACTGGCACCTCTACCTCGTGGCCTGGCTGGGGCCGTTCGCCATGGTCGCGGCCGCCCTCGGCATCGCGGCGCTGGCAGGGCTGTGGCAGCCGAGCGCGGCGGCGCTGCCCGAGTGGTCGCTGATCCTGGCGCTGGTGTTCCTCGTCCCGGTTCTCACCCCGATTTACTGGGGCGAGGAGTTCGGCTGGATCGGCTACCTCCGGCTGCGGATGTTCCCCGGCCGCCCGCTGGCCGCCACGCTCGCCACGGCGGTGATCTGGGCCGTTTGGCACTACCCGCTGGCCTTCCTCGGCTACATCGAGTTCGACGACGTCGCGCTCGGGCTGCTGGTGTGGACCACGTCCTTCGCGTGTCAGGAGATCGTGCTCAGCTGGCTCTGGGTCCGCAGCGGGAGCATCTGGCCGGTCAGCCTGGCGCACGCCGGCAACAACATGGTCCTTGCGCTGCTGACCGGCATGGTGCTGACCGAGGGGGCGGGTCTCGGCGTGAACACAGTCACCGTGCTGACGGCCTGCCCCATCGCGGCAGCGGCGCTCTGGGTGCTCGCCAGCGGAAGACTCCGGTCGACGCGGCCCTGACCAGGCGGAATGGGACTTTCGGCCCTGTTGGCAGCGACCCGGGCCTGGGCATGGTGTGCGTTACCGGGGAAACCCGGCGACCGGCCCGAGGATGCAGTGGCCTTGACGACCATCAGGCCGCCAGAGACCTAGCAATCGAAAGATTGCAAAACATTCTCGGGCCCGGCCTATGTCCAGGCCCGTTTCCGCTGCTCACCGGCCGTGAGTACTTGGTGCTGCTATAGCTTGTTGTTTAACCTGTGCGGTTTTGGTGTTGTTGGAGGGTGAGGTCGCGTTTGATGGTCTTGCCGACGTCGTGACGGGTGGCGCGAT
>NZ_JBFAKG010000130.1:0-22377 GCF_040655595.1 Saccharopolyspora sp. NPDC050389 | reverse complement strand
TCACCGCGGCGATCGCCCCAAAAGCCCTGGCAGCGGCCTCATTCCGGTCACGCTGGGAGAGGTCAAGCGTCTCCTGGCACACCTGATCACCACCGCGCCCAGCCGCGTCGTTACCTGGGCCTGGTCCCACTGGCGCAGACGCCACCAACACCGCGCCAAAACCAGCCACTACCAGCGAAGACAGGCCAAAAACTACAAAGTGCGGCTGGAGTACTAGGCCGTTCGCAAGGGCTTCGACGTCTTGATGGCCGGAAAACAGTCCGCATAAGACGGTCGGTTGCCCGCTCGCCGGGTGAATGGCGTTTCCCAGCGTTGCATCGACGTCCTGCACGAGGTGCACTCCGGACACGTCGGCGACTACGTTGCCCGGCTCCTGCTCGGCTGAGCACATCAACGCGAGGTGCGGGGAAAGGCGTAGCGGGTAGTTCAACGGAAACAACTCCCGACGGATGCCGAACCACCCGGCAGCTCCGATGTGGGCGGAGCCGGGAGTTTTCCGTTGAGCGGGAGGTGTTCTTTATGATCGTGCTAGGTGTAATCCTATTGCTCCTCGGTTTCTTCTTCAACATTTCGATCTGTGGACGATAGGAGCGGTGCTGACCGTCGTGGGCGTCGTGTTCGCCATCGCAGGTGCGAGCGGCCGCGCGGTCGCCGGGCGGAAGCACTGGTTCTGACGATCGCAGGCGGGATGTGTTGGCGGAGCGTTCGCTCGGGTAGCCCCGGGGCGTTGATCGGAAAGTGTGCGGGCTTGCCGAAGACCGCACACGACGTTCGCCCGGAGATGAGGAGCTTCAACGATGGAACTGGTGACCTTGCGTCACGTGTACGAGCAGGAGGGTCCGTTCGCGACGGTCTACCTGGAGGCCCGCGCGCCGGGCGAGGACGCGAGCAAGCAGGTCGAGCTGCGGTGGCGAGCGCTACGCGATCGGCTCCACGCGGCAGGCGCACCAGCGGAAACGCTGGACGCCATCGAATCGGAGCTGTGCGGGGCGCCGGGGCAAGAGCAGGCTCGTGGCCGGGTGCTGGCGGCAGCCGGCTCCGCCGTGCTGCTCGACGAGGTGTGGGACGTCGAGCCCGGAGGCGGCGACGACGCGTTCTGGGATGCGCTTCCGCAACTCGGCGCCTACGTGCGGGTGGCCGCGCGCTCGGTGTCCGAACTCGTGGTGATCGCAGACCAGGAAGGCGCGCAGGTGCGCCAGGACGTGGTGACCGAGCACCACATACCGCACGAGATCGACACCGACGTCGTGGAAGGCACGGGTCACGACGGCGTGCACAAGCCGCGTCACGGGGCGTTGTCCCACAAGCGCATCCATCGCCGCGCCGAGGAAACGGTGCGGCGCAACGCGAAGGACGTGGTGGCCCATGCGAACGCGGTCGCCGCGAAGTTCCGGCCGAAGGTGCTGGTCCTCGCCGGTGGAGTGCAGGCGCGGACGGCGGTGCGGGAGCACCTTCCGACCGAGCTCGCGGAGCTCGTCGTCGAGACCGAGCGAGGCGGACTCGCCTACAACGCCTCCGACGAGGCGCTGGACGAAGAGCTGGCGCGGATCGCAGGTGAGGAGAGCGTCCGCAGGGCAGCGGACAGCGCCGACAGGATGGAGGCCGGTCTGACGCACGGTCGGGCGGTCCAGGGGGACGACTCGGTGGTGCGGGCGGCCGAGCAGGGCGCGGTCGAGACGTTGCTGCTGGAGGACGACGCGCCGGCGGAGCACGAGGCGTTCCTGCTCAAGACCTGCGCCGAGACCACCTCCGCGGTCGAACTCGTGCCCGCCGGGACCCGGCTGACCGACGGAGCGGGCGCGATCTTGCGCTTCCCGGTGCAGCAGTGAGCGCGCGCGGCCGCTGATGGTGCGGGGTTGAGGGTTGGCTGGCACGGAGGCGACCGACGGACGGCACGGTCGGTCCGGCAGCCGTCGTGGCGAACCGAAAGCGACCATTGTGGACGAACGGCGTGCGAAGCGGGCCGTCGCCGCGGCCGCCGTCGGCAACACGATGGAATAGCACGGTGTGCCCGGACGTCACTCCGTGCACCTCGCTCAGGCGCTGCGGGCTGCTGATCGGAGGTGAGAGTTAGCCGGCTGCAGCATCCGGGTAGTCCAACGGGGGAACCGGACTCGGTGGAGGAGGTTTTCGGGTAACCGGCGGGGGGGAAGGCCGCAACAGTGCTGTACGGAAGGAGCCCGCCATGTCGGCAGAGGACAAGGCGAAGAACAAGATCGAAGAGCTGAAGGGCACGGCGAAGAAGAAGATCGGCGAAGCCACGGACACCGAGCAGCTGGAAGCAGAGGGCAAGGCCAAGGAGACGAAGGAAAATCTCAAGCAGGCCGGTGAGAAGATCAAGGACGCGTTCACCGACGGCAAGGACGAGAAATGACCTTGCGCGCAAGGTCAACGCGCAGCGGCCAGCGAACCGGGAGTTCGTTGGCCGCCGCGCGATGGTCGGGTTCAGCTCATCCGTCGCCCGCGACGTGAGGTATCCGGCGGAACCTTCGGCCCCTTGTGCAGTAGCGGATCGGAATCGCGTCCAGGCATTGGCACCCGACGTTCCGGGTCGGGCTTGGTGCGCGAACGCTCGAATCGCCTGCGGAGCTGCACCGGGATACTCCGAAGTCGCGTGTTCCACATGAGATCCAAGACCGCATCGTGCGCGGGTTCAGCTGCCTCGACACGAGGGTTTACGTCCGCGAGGGCACGGGAACGTGACCGCCGGTCTTGATCGAACCTCGCCGAGGCGGACCGCGCCGCAAGGCGGCGTACATGTCGGATTCGCCTGTTTCGATGAGCAGGCGCGACTCCGCCTCCGGCAACGCTTCAGGTGTTCAGGTGGGTGCCGAGCCAGTCGACGATCTCGTCGAGCACCCGGTTCTGCTCCGGCTCGTTGTGCGGCTCGTGGTAAAGCCCTTCGTGGATCCGCAGGGTGAGGTCCGGCGACCCGGCGTGGGTGCGGACCAGCTCGCTGGCGGCCGGTGGCATCAGCTGGTCCGCGCCGCCGTGCAGGACGAAAAGCGGCATGGTCAGCGACTTCAGCCGCGGCGGCATGGCTTCGACGGTCAGCATGATCTCGGTCGCGGTCCGCGCCCGCATCTTCCCAGCGTGGTTGAGCGGGTCGGTGAGGTAGGCCCGAACTACCTCGGGATCGCGGCTGATGGTGCTCGCGGCGAGAGTGCGCACACCGAGATCGGGAAGCAGTTTGGACAGCAGCGGTGCGACGGCCCTCTCCACGGCCGACACCGAGCCGGTGTCGAGCGCCGGGGCGGAGATCACGGCACCGACGATTCGGTCGAGCGGCGTACCGGTGAGGTACTGCAGGGAGATCAGCCCGCCGAGGCTGTGCCCGTAGACGAACAGCGGCACGTCGTCGTGGCGCTGGCAGGCCAGCCGCGCCAGGAGGTCGACCCCCGCGACGGCAGCGGCCATGCTGCCGATGTTGCCGCGCTTTCCCGGCGAGCGGCCGTGTCCGGGATGGTCGAGGGCGTAGACCGCGTAGCCGGCCGCATTGAGCCGCTCCGCGACGTGGCGGTAGCGGCCGCTGTGCTCGTGCACGCCGTGGACGAGCACGACCACCCCGACTGGCCGCTCGACCGTCCAGCCCTGCCAGTACTGTCCCGAGGGCAGGGTGCCTTCGACGTGTGATGTCTTCGGCCGTGCGTCGTCGTGGGACTGCGTCATCGGGTGCCTTCCTGTCCGGTCATGTGCGCTGCTCGCCGTCGCGGAGTGCCCAGGCGTCGCGATGCTGCCGCGCAAGCCTCGTCCGATGATCGGACCTTGGCAACTCCGGAAGTTTCTAGATCAGGAGTGGCGGGCCGGTACCTGTCGAGTGCGCCGAACGGCCTTGCCACGAGCGCGCGGTCGACCATGGCTGCTCTTCGCACGATCGCGGGCAAGTGACCCCAGCCTTACGCTGAATTGCGTGCGGGAAGTTTTTCACAGGGAGCTGGCGCAGCTGGGAAATCAGCTGTTTCGCATGTGCGAGCTCGCCGCCGATGCCATGCGGCGCGCCACCCTGGCCCTGCTCGACGGCGATGTGGAACTCGCTGAACAGGTCATGGAGGACGAGGCCGAGCTCGACCAAGCGGGCAAGGCGTGTGAAGGGTTCGCCCAGTCGTTGCTGGCCCTGCAGGCGCCGGTGGCCAGCGACCTGCGCGCCGTTTTGGCCACCCTCTACTGCGCGGTGAAGGTCGAGCGGATGGGCGGTCTCGCGGTCAATGTCGCGAAACTCGTTCGCCGCAGCCACCCGGCCCGCGCCGTGCCCCCGGGTTTGGAAGATCATTTTCGGAGGATGGGAGAACTCGACGTGCGCATGTGCGAGCACCTCTCCGAACTGGTCACCGGCAGCGCGGAAGGCCGATTTGCCGAGCTCAACCGTACCGACGACGCCGTCGATGCCCTGCACGCGAGAATTCTCGAGACCGTTACCGGTGGGGACTGGCCGCACGGGATCCCCGCCGGGGTGAACGCGGCTTTGCTGGCCAGGTTCTACGAACGCTTTGCCGATCAAGCGGTCTCCGTGGCCCGGCGACTGGAGTTCGCCGACACCGGCACTCTCCCCACCTGACCCTTCCGTCGCTGAGGTGCGCGCAATTGCGGGCGACCTTGGAAAGTGCCGACGGCAGCGGCGGGCCGACCTCCGTGCGGTGTTGTGATCACTACGGCTCGGATTCGCCTCGTGCTCTGACGTCGCCCGACGTGTGCAGGTCCACGCTTTCCATCGCAGTCCAGTACCGGACGGCGTCCGTGATGGCCACCGCCAACTCATCGCTCAGCCTGGCCAGATGAGTTCCGGCGACCTTCAGCTTGTCGCCGGGGTGATCGCTGGTCTTGGCCCGCTCCAACTCGTGTTCATCGAAGCGCCCCACCTGTTCGGCCAGCACGGAGCTCAACTGACCGAGCTGGGCGAGTGTGCCCACGATCGCTGAGCCGAAGGCGTGGAGCTCCGTCAAGGACGGTTGCGGGGTCCTGGCCTGTTGGCTCACGGCCACCGCCACAGCGTCTCGCCCGCGATGCAGCGCTTCCAAGGGATGTTCATGCTCGTACATGGCAGATGCCTCCTCGGCTCAGAAAGTCCAGCGGGACGCGGAGCGGGAAAATCCTGTTCGAAGGCTTCGCTGCCCGGTGGCTCAGGAAGGCGCGGTACCGCTGAAGTACCCGGGTGTCGCCGCCTGACTCCCTCGTTGAAAAGTCGTCATACCTCGTACGGAACTCGGTTCGGGTGGAGGTCAGCGCGGTGCGGGCCCGGGTGCGTACCGACCAGCCATCGTGTTCGAACCCCTTGTCCGTTCGATCTCGCCACATGGAGCTGTGGATCGCCACCGGCTTCATCCTCGGAATGATCTTCGCCCGCTGCTCCATGTGCGCAGCCGCAACAACTGCCATTCGAGCCACATCGGTCCCCGAAATGCTCGGATGTGCGATGTGCTCCGGTAGCGCTGCGTGAAAGCGGCAGCGCAATGGCCGCCCCGGCCGCCCCGGTTGGCTGGTAACGCTCGGTGTCGGCGAGTACCGGAAGCGCCGCGGTAGTCGGGCGTAGTAGTCCAAGCTGACACCAGCTAGGAGCGCGACCTCTTCCCTGGGGAGCCCGGGGACGCGGCGGACTCCTCCGAAATTGGGTAGGTTGGCTTGCTCCGGTGTGATCTTGGCGCACCGGGAGGCGAGGAATTCGCGGATCTCGTTCCTGGTGTCCACGGAGACCAGGTTACGACTGGTCAGACGACTGTGTGTGGATTCTGTCGCCGCGCTGGTGGATGCCCCGGCTGGTCGAGATCGAGACCTATCAGGGTTGAAGGAGCGCGCACCGATCCGCCAGCGGATGCACTTGTCGTTGACTCGCCTGAGACTGGGGCGGTGGGCGAGTTGGTCCGGAAGCGGGTTCGGGTCGAAGGAATCGTGCAGGGCGTGGGATTCCGGCCCTTCGTCTACTCGCTGGCGATCCGCCTGGGGCTGGCCGGGCATGTCGGCAACGACGTGCACGGCGTGTTCATCGAGGTGGAGGGCGCGGCCTCGGACGTCCAGCGGTTCCTGGGCTCGCTCCGGGAGCAGGCCCCGCCGTTGGCATCAGTCGCCCGGATCTCGGCCACTGATGTTGTGGTGGTGGCCGAAGGGGGATTCCGCGTCGTCGACAGCGATGCGGCCGGGCCACGGGCGGCTCTGGTCGCCGGCGACACCGCTACCTGTGCCGACTGTTCGCACGAGATCGCCGACCCCGGCGATCGGCGATTCGCATACCCGTTCACCAACTGCACCAACTGCGGGCCGCGCTTCACCATCGTCCGAGATGTGCCGTACGACCGGCCGAACACGACGATGTCGGGATTCGCCTTGTGCGCCAGGTGCGAAGCCGAGTACCGCGATCCGGCGAACCGCCGCTTCCACGCACAGCCGGTGTGCTGCCCCGACTGCGGTCCCCGACTGCGGCTGATCGACCGCGATGGTGTGGCTCGCCAAGGCGATCCACTGGCGGAAGCGGCGGCGGCCTTGGCACGCGGCGAGGTGCTGGCAGTGAAGGGATTGGGCGGCTTTCACGTGGCAGTGGACGCGACCAATGACTACGCAGCGGCCACGTTGCGAAAGCGCAAGCACCGCGAGGACAAGCCCTTCGCGATCATGGTGGCGTCGGTGGAGCAGGCGCGTTCGCTGTGTGCGATCGATGATGTCGAGGAAGCGCTGCTCACCTCGCGGCGCCGGCCCATCGTGCTGCTCGACCGGCTACCCGACGCTCCGGTCGCGCCGAGCGTCGCGCCGGGAACCCGCCAACTGGGCCTCGTGCTGCCGTACACCCCGCTGCACCACCTGCTGCTCCGCGGATTTCCCCGGCCGATCGTGCTCACCAGCGGGAACGTCTCGGACGAGCCGATCGCCTTCCGCGACGACGACGCGCTGGAGCGGTTGGGCGAGATCGCCGATGCGTTCCTGACGCACGACCGGCCCATCCACATGTGCACCGATGACTCCGTGGTCCGCGTCGTCCGCGGCCGCGAGATGCCGATCCGGCGTTCTCGCGGCTACGTGCCGGAACCGGTGACGTTGCCGTGGTCGTTCCCGCGGCCGGTGCTGGCCTGCGGAGCCGAGTTGAAGAACACCTTCGCCGTCGCCAAGGACGAGCACGTGTTCGTCTCGCACCACATCGGCGATCTGGAGAACTACGAGACGCTGCGGTCCTTCACCAGCGGGATCGCGCACTTCCGGCGGATCTTCGATGTCGAGCCGCAGGTCGTGGCCCACGACCTGCATCCCGAGTACCTGTCGACGAAGTTCGCCGCGGAGTTCGACGGCGTCGAGCTGGTGGGCGTGCAGCACCACCACGCGCATATCGCGTCCTGCCTGGCCGACAACGGCGAAGCCGGCCCGGTGATCGGGGTGGCGTTCGACGGAACCGGGTACGGCACCGACGGCTCGATCTGGGGAGGCGAGTTCCTGGTCGCCGACCTGGCTGGATTCCGGCGCCTGGGGCACCTGGAGCCGGTGCCGCTCCCAGGCGGTGCAACCGCGATCAAGCAGCCGTGGCGGACCGCCGTCTCCTACCTCGCCGGCATCGATCACCTGTCCGCGGACCTCGACGTGTTGCGGCGCAATCCGGGTTGGACCGAAGTCGTGGCCTTGTTGCGGCAGCACCGTCATGCGCCACCGACCTCCAGCGCCGGGCGGTTGTTCGACGCGGTGGCCGCGATCCTCGGCGTGCGGGATGCGATCAACTACGAAGGCCAGGCCGCCGTCGAGCTCGAGCAGCTGGCCGACACCGCCGACGCCGGCCACTACCCGGTGTCGATCAGCGGCGGGCCGGTGTTGCGGGTGCGAGGGGCGGACCTCGTGCGTTCGGTGGTGGCCGACCTGCGGGCCGGGATCCCGGCGCCGGTGATCGCCGCACGGTTCCACAACGGACTATCGGCGGCGGTGGTGGAGGTTTGCGACCGGCTGCGGGAACGCACCGGGCTCCGCGTGGTGGCGCTCTCGGGCGGCGTCTTCCAGAACGCGCTGTTGTTGCTGCGCGTCACGACCATGCTGGGCCGGCGCGGGTTCCGCACGCTGCTGCATTCGCAGGTTCCAGCCAATGACGGAGGGATCAGCCTGGGGCAGGCCGCCGTCGCCGGAGCGCTGTGCCGACAGCGGTGTTAGGCGGGCACCTGTTCGCCGAGCCAGTCGTACCAGTCGCTGATGCCTTCACCTGTCGAGACCGAGAGGCGCCGCACCCGGACGCCGGGATTGGCCATCGACGCGGCGTCGATGAAGGCGGCCACGTCGAAGTCGACGTGGGGCAAGAGGTCGATCTTGTTCAGCAGCACCAGATCCGCCGAGCGGAACATGTGCGGGTACTTCAGCGGCTTGTCCGCGCCTTCGGTCACCGAGGCGAGGACGACCCTGGCTTGCTCGCCGAGGTCGAACAGCGCCGGGCACACCAGGTTTCCGACGTTCTCGACGAACACCACCGAGCGGTCCGGCGGCTGCAGCGAGCGCAGGCCGTCGGCCAGCATCGTCGCGTCCAGGTGGCAGCCCGTCCCGGTGTTGATCTGCACTACTGGGCAGCCGCTTTCCCGCAGTCGCGTCGCGTCGATGCCGGTCTCCTGGTCGCCTTCGACTGCCGAGAGCGGGGCACCATCGAACTCGCGCGCGGTGCGGGCCAGCAGGCTCGTCTTGCCGGAGCCAGGCGAGCTCATCAAGTTGATCATCGCGATGCTCTTGGCCCGCAGCCAATCCCGGTTCGCGTCTGCGAGGCCGTCGTTCTTGGCCAGCACCTGCTGTTCCAGGACGATCGTCCTCGGCTGCTCGTCGGCGCAGCCACACGTGCCGCACATTCATCCCACCTCCACGGCTTTGATTCGCAGTTCCTGTCCGGCGAGCACGGTGATGTCGACGCCGCCGCACGGGCAGCGCGCGATCAGTTCGGCCAGGTCGATTTCCTGTCCGCACGAACGGCATTCGCCGCGACCGGCCGGCTCGGTGATGTCCAGCCGGGCCGATGCCAGTCGCGTGCCGTCCGCCACCAGCTCGAAGCAGAACCGGATCGCGTCGGGCACCACCCCGGAGAGGCGGCCGATCTCCAGGTGCACGCATTCGATGGTGGGCTCCTCGACCGCGTCCAGCACGGCGTCCACGATGCTCTGGGTGATGCCGAGCTCGTGCACGGCTAGCAGATCCGCGGCAGGGGATCGCCGACCAGCAGATCGACGATGCGGGTGCCGCCGAAGGTCGTGTTCAACAGCACCAGCCCCGGCGGGTCGTCCCGGACGCGTCCGATGAGCGCGGCTCGTTCCCCCAACGGATGCGCCCGCATCGCCGTGAGCGCTGCCTCCGCGTGTGCACCCGGGACGACCACGACGATGCGTCCCTCGCAGGCCACGTACAGCGGATCGATCCCGAGCAGTTCCGAGGCGCCCCGCACTTCGGTGCGCACGGGTACGGCCGCTTCGTCCACGACGACCGCCACCTGCGCGGCTCGGGCGATCTCGTTGAGGATCGTCGCAACACCGCCCCTGGTCGCGTCGCGGAGTGCCCGGACATCCGGGACCGCCGCGAGGAGGTCGGCGACGAGCTGGTGCACGGGTGCCGTGTCGGAAACCAGGTCGGCGTCGATGTCCAGCTCGCCTCGGGCGAGCATGACCGTCACCCCGTGGTCGCCGATCGGGCCCGAGACCAGGACGGCATCACCCGGACGGACCGTGCTGATGCCCAGCCGGTGGTCGGTGCGCAGCATGCCGACGCCCGAGGTGTTGATGTAGCAGCCGTCCGCCTTGCCCTTCTCCACGACCTTCGTGTCGCCGGTGACCACCTGCACCCCCGCCGCCTGCGCCGCATTCGACATCGATTCGACGATGCGGGTCAGATCGGCGACCGGGAACCCCTCCTCGATCAGGAAACCGGCCGAGAGGTACAGCGGTGTCGCGCCTGAGACGGCGAGATCGTTGACCGTGCCGTTGACGGCCAGGTCGCCGATGTTCCCGCCGGGGAAGAACAGCGGCGACACCACGAACGAGTCGGTGGTGAACGCCAGGCGGATCCCATCCAGCGCCAGTTCCGCGCCGTCTTCGAGCGGTTCCAGCAGGTCGTTGCGGAACGCTTCCAGAAAGACGGCCTCCACGAGCGTCTGCGACGCCTTTCCTCCGGCGCCGTGGGCGAGGGTGATCCGCTCCTCCTTCACCTTCGGCTTCCGGCGGCGGGCCTTCTCGATGCGGTCGAGCACTTGCTGTTCGCGGCCGTGGCACTCGGCCAGCACCGGGTTACCCGGCTCCGTCCGGTGTTCCGCGCTCATGTCCGGCTCGCCTCCCTGACACGTTCCCGGCTGAACCGACCGAAGTTGTAGTACGCGGCGCAGGCGCCCTCGGGCGAGACCATGCAGGTGCCGATGGGCGTCTCCGGGGTGCAGGCGGTGCCGAACACCTTGCACTCCCACGGTTTGAGGACGCCCTTGAGCACTTCGCCGCACTGGCAGGACTTGGGATCCGCCACCCGCACCCCGGGCAGGTCGAAGCGCTGTTCGGCGTCGAACCGGGCGTACTCCTCGCGGAGCCGCAGCGCGGAGTGGGATATGAAACCCAACCCGCGCCACTCGAAGTACGGCCGCAGCTCCATCGTTTTGGCGATCGCTGCCAGTGCGGTCGTGTTGCCCTGCCACGGCACCACGCGGGCGTACTGGTTCTCGACCTCGCAGCGGTTCTCCGACAGCTGCTTGAGCAGCAGGTAGATCGACTGCATGATGTCCAGCGGTTCGAAACCCGAGACCACCACGGGCTTTCCGTAGTCGCGGGCGATGAACTCGTACGGGCGGCAGCCGATCACCGTCGACACGTGCCCCGGCCCGAGGAACCCGTCCAGGCGCAGGTCGGGGGAGTCCAGGATCGCCTTGATGGCCGGGATGATCGTCACGTGGTTGCCGAAGACGGAGAAGTTCTCCAGGCCCTCCTGCTCGGCGCGCAGCAGGGTCATCGCCGTTGAGGGGGCGGTGGTCTCGAAGCCGATCGCCATGAACACCACGTGCTGGTCCGGCTTCTGCCGGGCGAGCTTCAGGGAGTCCAGCGGCGAGTAGACCATGCGGATGTTGGTGTCTTCGGCGTTGGAGTCGAAGAAGTTCCCGTTGCTGCCGGGCACCCGCATCATGTCGCCGAACGAGGTCATGAGCACGTCGGGCCGGCGGGCGATGTGGATGGCGTCGTCGACCCGACCCATCGGGATAACGCACACCGGACATCCGGGTCCGTGCACCAGGGTGACGTTCTCCGGCAGGTAGTCTTCGATGCCGTGCTTGTAGATGGTGTGGGTGTGCCCGCCGCAGACCTCCATGAACTTGTACTGCCGGCCCGGCTCGCAGAGCGCGGCGATCTCGGCCGCCAGCGCTCGCGCCTTGTCCGCATCCCGGTACTCGTCGACGAATCGCATCCGACCCCCAGTCACTCGATGCGCGATTGCTGCAGCGCGTCGATCTCGTCGGTGTAGCTCTGCCCCAATCCCTCCAGGAACTCCAGTACCTCTCGCGCTTCACTTTCGTCTATTGTGGACAACGCGAAGCCGACGTGGATCAGAATCCAATCGCCGGGCTCCGGTGGCCGGCCGAGGAGGCTGATGTTGATGTTGCGGCGCACGCCGCTGACTTCGACCTTCGCCAGATCCGGCCGGTCCGGGAGGATCTCGAGGACTTCACCGGGAATTGCCAGACACATCGGCCGCTCCTCCCACTTCCCGCAGCGTCAGCAGGGTCATCTCCCACAGCGTGTGGTAGAGCGTGGTCTGCGCCTCCTGGATGCGGTGCACCGAGGCGGACGGCACCACGAAGAGGTGGTCGATGTGCTCGGACTCGGCCATCCGGCCGCCCTTGTCACCGGCGATCCCGACGGTCAGCAGTCCGCGCCGCGCTGCTTCCTCGAACGCCTGCAACAGGTTCGCCGAGTTCCCGCTGGTGGACAGTCCAACCGCGATGTCGTTGCGGCGGCCGAAGGCGCCGATCTGGCGGGCGAACACCACGTCGAATCCGATGTCGTTGGACAGCGCGGTGACCACCGCGATGTCGCTGGTCAGCCCGATCGCTGGCAGGGCGGGCGCGGTAGTGCCCGGGCTGAGGAAGAGGCTGGCGAGGTCTTGGGCGTCGGTGGAGCTGCCGCCGTTGCCGAAGGTGAGCAACCGCCCGCCGCGGGCGAAGCGCTCGGCCATCGCCGACGCGCAGGCGACGATCTCATCGCGGTACCGCTGCTTGACCGCTGTGCGGAGTTGAATGATCTCCCGTGCCTTGTCCTGAGTGGACTGCCGTACGTCACCGAGCACCGCATCGACGTCGCCGTTCGATGTCGACAAGAACGGGTACAGCGAATCAACCGCATCGGCACCTGAACTCACAGCGCTCACTCCTCCACGATCGCGATCGACTCACCGGCGTGGACCAGCACCGTGTCTCCGGGGCGCGCCGGAACCAGCGCGACGCTGACCACTTCTTCACCCGCATCGGTGGCCACGGCGGCGAGCCGGTCACCCAGCAACCGCAGCACCCGGACTTCCCTCGCCTCGTCCGAACAGGTCACGCAGGAATCGCCGCGACAGGTCTCCGCTGGTTCCTGGGTGTTCATGCGCTCGCCTCCTGTCGCAACGCGCCCGGGTGTTCGAAGAACACGTGCACGAGCTCCCACAGGACGTGGTACATGGTCACGTGCGCTTCCTTGACGACCCGCGGGTCGAACGCGTCGGCGATCAGAACGTGATCGAGCCCGGCGTGCGCCAGGTGCCCACCATCGCCGCCGGCCAGACCGACGGTCAGCAGACCGCGATCACGGGCCACGACCAGCCCGCGCAGGACGTTTCCGCAGTTGCCATCGGTGGAGATGCCCAGCGCGATGTCCTCCGGATCGGCCAGGTGCCGAACCTGGTGGGAGAACACCTCGTCCAGTCCTTGGCCGGTGGCGACTCCGGTCACCGTCGCGACGTCCGCGGTCAGCGAGATCGCCGGCAATGCCCGCTTTCCCACGATGACCGGGTGCACGAACTCGACGGCCACGTGCTGCGCGTCCGTGCTCGGCCCCCCGTTGCCGAACACGATGAGTTTGCCGCCCGCGTGGAACCGGGTGGCCATCGCGTGGCACGCTCGGGCGACCTGTTCGGCGTCTCCAATGAGCGCCTGCAGCGGCGGTACGCGTCGCTCGAAGATCTCGTCGACGGCACGCGCGGCTGCTTCTTCGGACCACGGCATCGGGGTCACATCCTCATTCGCGATCGTGCGGCGCAATTACGCTAAAGGCGGTCATGAGCCGGGCACAACTCGATCTGCTTGCCCAGCAATCACATTCGAGTGGCTTTCACGTACCGCATGATCGCGGGCACCTGCAGCGCGAGAGCCACCACCGCGGCCGCGGCCAGCGCGCCGAGCGTCAGGCATACCGCTTTGTGCGACACGCATATGTCACCCTTCATCGGTACTTCCCTCCTCGAAAGCAGGACTGTCCCTGAGTTCGTCCACAACGGACACGACTGCTCCGGCCACAAGTTTTCGCTCGGCCGGCTCGGTGCCATCGGTGGTGCCGCAGCCGACCAAGACGATCCGCCGGCACCGGTGCGCCACTCCTGGATCGGTCTCCTCTGCCCACGTCGTGAGCCGCGGCAGATCCGTGATCCGGCCCGAATGGGTTTCGCCGGCCGCGCCGGTGCGCAGCAGAACCGCGGCGTCGAAATCTTCCAGCGACCGCAACAGATCTTGCCGCCGGATGCCGAAGTCCGCGACCCGCACTCCTGGCGGGAGATCCAGCCGGCGCAGGTCTTCAACGATCCGGCGCACAGCGTCTCCACCGAGCCCGTTGGTGTCGTCGACACCTGCGACCAGCACTCTGCACGAGCCTCCGCTGGAGAGGACCTCCAGCTCCTCGGGGGAGAAGAAGAACCGGTGGCCGAGCTGGCTCATCGGGCCGAGGTCCACCGCGGTGTCACCGAGCAGGGACACGATCACGTAGACCCGGCCGTCGGCGCCGTGTTCGACGCCGTCGACCTCGGCGAGCTTGCCCGCGAGAGCGATGTCCACGATGTCGGCGCGTCGGGAAGGCCACAGCCGGACCCGCGCCCCGCTGGTCGGCGCCGAGTCCGGAGTCGGGATCACGAAGCGTCCTGTCCGGCGCGCGCCAGCAGCGCGCCGATGGCTTCGTCCCACGTGCCGAGGGCACGGGTGCGCCGATAGTCGTGCAGGCGCGAATAGCTGTCCTGGGACATCCGCACCCAGCGGGTGTCACCGATCGCCTCGTGCCACAGGCCCGCCGCCAGCTCGAAGGTCGTTTCCTGGGACCAGTCGATCTGCGCGGTCCGCAACCGCTCGTCCGGACCGAGGTGGAAGATCGTGCCGCTGAACAGGAAATCCAGCGGGATCGCGTCGTCGCGCACCGCGTGGAAGTACTTGGCGACGGCGAGTTCGACATCGTTGGTGCAGGCGAGCTGCAGCGGCACCACGACGTCGTCGACGAACGGCCCGACGACGCTGGTCAGCCGCGCCCAGGGCAGCGGGCGCATCGTCGTCGCCCACCGCTGCGGGACGCCGAAGAGCTCCACGAGCTCGTCCTGCTCCGCGGCGCGGTAGCGGCGGCGGGCCGGCGCGATGCGGATGGCCGTGGTGAGGTTGATGGACCGGACGGGGCCGCCCCCGACCCGGCGCACGTGGAGCTCGAAGTTCAGCGCCGGCACTGCGGCCATGCGCACCGGTTCCGCGCCGGTGACGTCGAAGGCCAGCTCCGGCAGGGCGCTGGGCTGCCCCGCGGTCATGCGGGCGAGAGGTTCGGCATCGACGACAGGATGGGGTTGTGCCGCTTGGCGCCGATCCCGGTGGACCGGCGGGCCGTGGACGTCCCATCCGGGCGGTGCCCCGGCTGTCGCTGGTAGTGCCCGACCTGGTTGCCCTGCGGAACGCCCGGGATGTGCGCGGGAGTGTCGCGGCGCACTTGTGGTTTGCCGACCTTGATCACGTTTCCTCCTCAGGCTTTGCCCTGGTGCAGGTTCGCGAAGAACTCGGCGACCCGCCGCCAGACCTCGTCGCCACCGCTGAAACCACGCCAATGCGTGCGGAGGAGCGCGACCAGCCGGTAGCACTCGTCCAGCGGCAGCAGCCATGCTGCCGTCCCACCGCGGAGCCGATCGATCAGCAGCGCCTCGATGTCGCTGTTCAGCGCGGACAGCTTCGGGTTCGCTTCGACCAACGATCGCCAGCTACCCGAATGGACGGAGGCGCGCATGGTGCCGACCGGGTTGGGGTAGAACGCGGTGACGCGATCGCTTTCGGCGTTGTGCACGAAGAACGCCAATCCGACGGGGATACCGAATTGGGCCCACGCCGCCTCGTCGAGCACGAATTCGGTTAGCCGCCGTGGGCGTGAGCGGATGCGTCGGTATTGCCCGCCACCGGCGGCCTGGTGGTCGAACAGCACGCTGCACGCGGGACAGGTGCACGACAGGGCACCGGTGGTGGTGTTGAGCAGGTGGCAGTGCTGGTCAGACAGCTCGTCCGAGCAGAGATCGCAACGCTCAGCGGATCCGGCCCTCGGCGCGGGCCTGCGGTGGGCGAGCTGCCGCAACGTCGAGGGCATCGTGCTCACCTCTCCCCGGCCAGGCGCCCGGTCACGAACAGATCCTCGACGGGAATGACGGTGGAAGGCTGCGGCGCGGCGGCGTGGATCTCCACGCGGTCGAGTTCCGGTGCCGCAGCCATCACCGCCTCTTCCACGGAGGTGCGCATCCGCGCCGCTGTGGACTGGCAGCCGCGAACCGCCACGCGGATGTGCGCAACGCCGTCCTGCACGTCGAGCAACTGGAGGGAATCGGGCTCGAAAGCCTCCTCCACCTCGGCCAGCGCGGTGCCGATCCGGCCCTCGGCGCCGACCGGGTGCAGGTCGTGCACCAGCAACAGGTGCGAGATCAGTTCGTCGCGGGCGGCGTCGGCGACGACTTCGGGGTGCCCGGCCTGCTCGATGCGCCGCAGCAGCCGGGCCAGGCATTCCCCGTACAGACCGACGACTGCCTGCACGGCCTCGATCGCATGCGTGCCCGCGACCGGTTCCGCCCCGGATCCCAGGTCGGACAGCAACGTCTCGGTGCGCACGATCTCGTCGCGGACCTGCTCTGCGTCCCAAGGCATGGTCAGGAGCCCGCGCCGAACATCGGCGAGTGCGTTCGTTCCAGCACCCGCCCGCCGCCCAGGTACATGTGCACGCCGCAGGGCAGGCACGGGTCGAAGCTGCGCACGGTGCGCATGATGTCGATGCCCTTGAAGTCGTCGCGCCCGTTCTCCTCGAAGATCGGCTGCCCCTGCACAGCGTCCTCGTACGGGCCAGGCGTGCCGTAGCTGTCGCGCGGGCTCGCGTTCCACGGCGTCGGCGGATACGGGTGGTAGTTCGCGATCTTGCCGTCCCGGATCACCAGGTGGTGCGACAGCACGCCGCGGACCGCTTCGTGGAAGCCGACCCCGATCGCCTCGTCCGGGACGTCGAAGTCCTCGAACACCTTGGTGTTGCCGGACCGCACTTCGGCCAGCGCGCGGTCCAGGAAGTACTGCGCCATCGCGGCGGCGTAGGCGACGAAGTACATCCGCGCCCGGTTGCGCTCCAGCGTGTTGGGGAACTGCGGCGGGCGCCATTCCAGCTGCATGTCCGGCAGCGACTGCCCCTTGGCCAGGTCGATCTGCACGCTGTGCCCCGTGGAGCGCACATATGGCGTGTTGACGCGCCCGGCGAGCGCGGTGGCCCACAGCCGTGCGATCGGGCCGCCTCCGGTGTCCAGCGCGAGGTGGTCGCCGCTGCGCTCGTCGAACCAGCGCGGACTCATCACCCAGCTGTACTTTCCGCCGTCGAGATCGCGCTTCTGCGGCAGGGGGAGCGTCGTCTGGTTCCAAGGATGGCGCTGGTCGACCGGGTTCCCCAGCGGATCCCGGTCGACGAACGTCTGCTCGTTCGCCCAGTCTTCGTAGTAGGAGCTGCCCAGCAGGATGCGCATGCCCAGGTTGATGTCGACGAGATCGGTGGTCAGCAGTTGGTTGTCGACCACGATCCCCGGGGTCACGTACATCGCGCGTCCCCACTCGCTCATGTTCCGGTAGTCGTAGTCGACGACGTCGGGATCCTGGAAGCACCCCCACGAGCCCAGCATGGTGCGGCGCCGGCCGACTTCCTCGTAGCCGGGCAGGGCTTCGTAGAAGAAGTCGAACACGTCGTCGTTCATCGCGACGGCGCGCTTGATGAAGTCAAGTACCCGCACCAGCCGCACCTGGTAGTCGGTGAACAGCTGCGGTGTGGCGACCGTGCCGACGCCGCCCGGGTAGAGCGTCGACGGGTGCACGTGCCGACCCTCCATCAGACAGCACATCTCTCGCGTCACGCGCGACATCTCCAGCGCGGCCTTGTAGGTCTCGCCTTCGAATGGGTTGAACGAGCGCATGATGTCGGCGATCGTGCGGTGGCCGTGGACGTTCCCGCGCGGCGCATCGGTCCGCTCGGCCCGCTGGAGCAGCGACGGGTTGGTCTCCGACACCATCTTCTCGCAGTAGTCGATGAAGACCATGTTGTCCTGGAAGATGGTGTGGTCGAACATGAACTCCGCCGCCTCGCCGAGGTTCATGATCCACTCGCCCAGCGGCGGGGTCTTGACGCCGTAGGCCATGTTCTGCGCGTAGATCGAGCACACCGCGTGGTTGTCCCCGCAGATCCCGCAGATCCGGCTGGTGATGAAGTGGGCGTCGCGCGGGTCCTTGCCCTTCATGAACACGCTGTACCCGCGGAACAGCGACGAGGTGCTGCGGCATTCGACGACCTCGCCGTTGTCGAAGTCCACCTTGGTGTAGATGCCGAGATTGCCGATGATCCGGGTGATCGGATCGAACTCCACCTCGACGAGGTTCCGCTGCTCCGCGCTCATCCCGCTGCTACCTCCACCTCGACTACCGCGGCTCGTAGCCGCTGGTCAGTTCGGCCCGGTTGTGCCGCCACTTCGGTTCTCGGTTCGCGCTGTGGTTGGTGATGCTCCGCAAGGTCCGGACCAGCGGGCCGTACGCCCGCAGCAGGCCCGACGAGAAGCTGCCGCCGGGCGGCTCGTCCATGAACGGCATGAACTTGTCCGGGAATCCCGGCATCGTGCAGCCGATGCAGATCCCGCCCACGTTGGGGCAGCCGCCGATGCCGTCCATCCAGCCGCGCTTGGTGACGTTGCAGTTGACCACCGGGCCCCAGCAGCCGATCTTCACCTGGCACTTCGGCGAGTTGTAGTCGCGCGCGAAGTCGGCCTGCTCGTAGTAGCCGGCGCGGTCGCAGCCCTCGTGGACGGTCTTGCCGAACAGCCACGTCGGACGCAGTTGCTCGTCCAGCGGGATGGTCGGCGCCAGCCCGGCGGCCTGGTGCAGCAACCACAGCAGGGTCTCCATGAAGTTGTCCGGTTGCACCGGGCAGCCGGGCACGTTGACGATCGGCAGCCCGCCTGCGGAGCGGAAGTCCGCCCCGAGGTAGTCGGCCAGTCCCATGCACCCCGTCGGGTTGCCGGCCATGGCGTGAATGCCGCCGTAGGTCGCGCAGGTGCCCGCCGCCAGCACCGCCCACGCCTTGTGCGCGAGCCGGTCGAGCCACTCGTTGAGGGTGCGCGGCTCCCCGGTGTCGGGGTCGTTCCCCATGGACGTCCAGTAGCCGTCGCCGTTGATCCGCTCGTTGGGAATCGAACCCTCCACGACCAGGATGAACGGGCCCAGCTCGCCGCGGTCGGCCTGGTGGAACGCGGCCATGAAGTCCGCGCCCGTCTCGTAGGCCAGCACCTTGTTGTGCAGGTGCACCTTCGGTATTCCCGGAACCGTTCCCAGCACCACGTCCTCGATGCTGGGCAACGTCGCGTTGGTCACCGACACGGTGTCGCCGTCGCAGCTCATGCCCTCCGAGGTCCAGAGGATGTGGACCTCGTCGATGTCCGACGGCGTCGACGCAGCACTCATACGCCACCCCGGATCTCCGGTTCCCGCCAACCACCTCACAATGTCGGCTCCCCTGACGGCCGACGGTGGTGGCGATGCCCGCCGCCACCGTAAGGCCATCGCCGCGGCGCAGCAGCAGGATCATGCGCTACCCGGAGAATCGGGCTCCGGCGTCGAGCACAGTTGCGACCAGACCTCGCACGGTTTTCCCGGCGGCGTCGACCGAATCGGCAACCTGTTCGGTGAGTCCCCACCGGTACGAGCAGTCGGCGGGCTCGCACCCGACCACCAGGACCCGGCGCAGCGGCACGCCGAAGCCCTTGCAGCAGGCGAGGAGCGCATCCGGGCTCATGCCGTGGCCGTCCACGCCGGCGGCGGGCTCGATCGCCGCCAGGTCCGGTTCGATGACCGAGACGGTTCCGGGAGCGTCGCCGCGTGCCACCGCGTCGACGAGGATCAGCAGGTCGTACCCGTTCATGAGTTCGTACGCCAGGTGAATGCCGCGAATGCCGAAATCCGCGACCCGCGCGCCCTCCGGTGGGTGGCCAGCCAGCAGTTCGGCGACCGCGACGCCGAACCCGTCGTCGCCGAGGAACACGTTCCCCACACCTGCGACAAGGATCCGCGGCCCCGTCATCGCCGGCCGTCCGGGTAGCGCATGGTGCCGTGCATCCGGGAGAGCTGCGCCGCGGTGAGCTGCTCCGCGCGGTCGATGATCGCTGCAGCCTTGGGATCGGTTTCCCGAGCCTCCCGCTTCTCGTCGTCGGTGAGCGTCATCGTGCGCAGTATGAGGATTTCGTCGATCTCGGTGGCGTCGAACAGATCGCCCGCGCTCTGTGGGGCGATCGCCGGGTAGTCGTAGAGGATGATCGGCGCGGACAGCACCACGTCGCGTCGACCGCCTTCACCGACGAGGACCGGCCAGGTTCGCTCGTTGCGGCACGCCCGCACGGCTTCGTGAACGGCTTCGGGTGGATCCAGCAGCGAGACGAATTGCCCACCGCGCACCGCAAGCACGGTGTGCGTCGAAATCAGCGAGTTCCGCAGCATTTCCTCGCGCGTAGCAGGCGAATGCGGGCTCCATCGCGTCTGGTTCTCGACCACGACTTCCAGGCGCAGCAAGTCATCGCCGACCGGGGTCGTGCGGACTTCGATCGTCCCTCGTAGCGGCAGCCAACGATCGCGGTCGTTTTCTCCTCCCGGAAGCTGGAACTGGATTTCCCTTGTGCCGTCGAGCCGGTCGAGTTCGATCGTCGCGCCGACCTCGCGCAGGTCGCCTTCGTCCCAGTCGGGTTCCGCCTTCCGGGTGCGCAGTTGCAGGCAGCGCACCAGGACCTCCAGTTCCGCGCCCGGCTCTGCGACGAGCAAGCACTCCGTTCGGGCGAAGGACGGTTCGGATTCTTCGCCGTCCGGTGCCAGCACGCCGAACTGCCAGCGCATCCGGTTCTTCAACGCCGAAGCCCGATAGGGGTACAGCAGATATCCTTCGAACAGAACGGCGTCGGCCACCGCGCGCGCCTCGTCCACGCTCATGAGTCACTCCATCGGTCTGGGAACGGGAAGCTGGACCGGAGTGTCAACCGAGTTGGGCCGCGGAGCACCTTCGGCAGCGCGATCCGAAGTAGACAGCCCCGTAACCCGTCCCGCACACTGCAAGCCGGTCGGGTGTCGCTCTAAAGGATTGAGCGAGTTGTGACTAGTCGCAACAGTGACAGGATCACCCGGCATGGATCGATCACATCGCAGGCAGTGGCTGATGCGACTGCCCCTCTGGGCGTCATTCATCGCCCTGTTCGTCTTGGCCATGTGGTGCAACGTCCGCCTGATCGCGTTGACGTTGACCGACGGAAGTCCGGATGGCTCGGTGGCCGAAACCTGGTACGTCCAGGGTTTGGTCGCGTCCCTGGTGGGATCTGGCTTGCTCTTCTGCCTCGTGCTGCTCTGCGGAACTCCGGGGTCCACTCGGACCGTCCGCGGTCGCGCGACGAGGACTCACAGCAGCCGGCCGCAGTCCACCGACCATTCGACGCAACCAGCGCAGGGACTCGGCGACCGCTTGTGGCTGGACTAATGCTGCCCCGATTACCCGGCACAGCGCACGATCCGCTTGGGCTGGGATCCTCAGCGCGGTGCCATTCGGATCGCGCCGCCGAGGCGGATGACTCGCCGTTGAGCAGGGGCCGTCAACAGGCGGAATGGCGTCGATGGTGCAAGCTTCGAGCGCGCCGTACCCTGCTGCCATGTCGGCTGGATCGCGCCGGGCGCGGGTCGAGGACGTGCACGAACTGGCGTTAGGGATGCCCCATGTCACGGTCGTCCACGGCTCCGGTGACAACCCCGTTTACCAGGTTGGACAGAAGTCGTTCGTGTTCTTCCGCAATCCCCGCCCCGATGCCGTCGATCCCGAGACCGGCGAACGCTACCCGGACGTGATCGTGTTCTGGGTGCCGTCCGATTCCGACAAGCAGGCCCTGGTACAGGATCAAGGGTCACCTTTCTTCACCACGCAGCATTTCGACGGCCATCTGTCGGTACTGGTCCGGGCCAGCCGGATCGGTGAACTCACCCTGCGGGAACTGACCGAAGTGGTCCAGGACGCATGGCTGTCCCGAGCGTCGCCAACCAGGGCTGCTACCTGGCTCAATGCCCGACGAGAGCAATGACCAGCCGGCGTTGTCACCGGTCTGGATGTGGAACCGCAGCACCAGGGCCAAGGGCGAACCGAGGTCGTCAGCCCTGCCGCACCCTCGGACTCGGCGTCGGCCGTCCGCACCGGCGTTGATCGGAAGGGGTGCAGGAGATGAAGAACTTGCTTGCCAGGCGTGGAAAGATCGGCCCGCTGAGCTGGCGTCGCGGACGTGGTGCGATGACGTGGTCCTTCCGGCTGGGTCCCTGGTCGTGGACCAGCAGCAGTCAGCCGTTCGGTAGCGGGCCGCCCCATTTCTTGGGCTCTTGTGAGTCATGTGTGGGTGCGGTCGGGTAGTTCGGGGCGGTAGCCGCCCAGGGCGAGCAGTGCCAGGGAGATGAGGGCTTCGGGGCGTTTGAATCCGAAGGCCATGCGGGTGAGCAGACGGATTTTGGTGTTGGTGGACTCGATCAAAGCGTTGGACAGTCCGTGCTCGAGGCTGGCGTGGATCGCGGCGAGTTCGGCTCGGATGGTTCTTCCGAGCTTGACGAACTCGGGGATACGGGACCGGGCGGCCCACGACAGCCATCGGTCGAGGGCGTGTTTGCCGTCGTCGCCGGAGACCGCGAACACGAGCCGGAGGCCTTCTTTGAGCAGGTAGGCGCGGTGCAGGCGGGGTTCGGTCTTGGCGATCCAGGCCAGTTTGGTCTGTTGTGTCCCGGTGAGGTCTTCCGGGTTTTTCCATAAGGCCCACCGGGATCGTTTGAGTTGTCGCGCCGGGCCGGCCGAGGCGGGCCTTCCCCGCCGGTCGACGCCGGTGCCCCCGGGCTGGGCGCGCAGGGCCCGCCAGGTTTGCCGCCGCACCTCG
>NZ_JBFAKG010000129.1:0-22560 GCF_040655595.1 Saccharopolyspora sp. NPDC050389 | reverse complement strand
CCGGTTGCGAGGGTGGGCTAAGCGGCTCCGCCGCTTCGAAGACAACGACCCGCATTACCACATCCGCACGTCACCACATCCAAAACAGCGTCTATGGCGACACAAAACACTCACGGGCATTGACCAGCGGAAACCGGGCTGCGCCGGTCAGGGTTGGCAGCGGGGGCAGTGGTAGGTGATGCGGGCTTCGACGTCGTCGCCCTGGGTGCCGCGGCGGACCGGGCCGCCGCAGCGCAGGCAGGTTCGCCGGTCGTAGACCCAGTGCTGGGTGCCGCGTCGCAGGCTGTTGGTGGTGGTCTGCTCGGGATGCCAGGCATTGCGCAGCAGCAGTTCCCGGCACAGCCGCACCGCGCGGGCCGCGTCGATCTCCGCGACCGGCGTCCACGGCGACCGGCCCAGCAGGAAGCACACTTCCGTCTTGTAGAGGTTGCCGATCCCGGCCATCACGGTCTGGTCCAGCAGCGCGCGGCCGAGTTCCCGGTCCGGGTCGGCGGTCAGCCGCCGGATCGCCTCGGTCGCGTGCTCGTCGTCCCACTCCGGATCGAGCAGGTCCGGCCCGAGGTGGCCGACCAGCGCGGATTCCGCCGAGGTCGGCAGCCAGCGCAGGTCGTGCAGGTTGAACCCGACCGCGACCCGGTCGGCCGTGCTCAGCACCACCCGGGCCTGGTGCGCCGGCCGCCGCCACCTGGCGCCCGGGGAGTAGAGGTGCCAGCCGCCGTCCATGCGCAGGTGGTTGTGCAGGGTGTGGCCGTCGTCGAAGCGGATCAGCAGGTGCTTGCCCACCGGCCGCACCTCGCGCACGCTCCGGCCTTTGAGGTCCATCGTGGACAGTCGTGGATGCCGCAGTTCGCCGCGGGTCAGGACCTGCCCGGCCAACGCCTCGTGCAACCGGTGGCAGGTGAGGAAGACCGTGTCGCCTTCGGGCAGGGCTCGCTCACCCCTCGGCTGCCAGCTTCAGGCCCAGGCCGATCAGCACCGTCGCGGTGATCCGGTCCAGCCAGGCGCGCACCCGCTGCCGCTGGAACAGCGCGCGGGCCCGGCCGGCGAGCCACACCAGCGCGGTGGACCACAGCAGCCCGATGGAGATGTGCGTCGCCACGAGCAGCGGGCCCCAGGCGAACGCCGCCGGCCCGGGCGGCAGGAACTGCGGCAGCAGGCTGACGTAGAACACACCCACCTTGGGGTTGAGCAGGTTCGTCACCATCCCGGAGCGCAGTGCCCCGAAGGCGGTCAGCGCGACCGGCTCGACCGGAATTTCGTCCGCCTGCTGAACCCTGTTGCGGGGCAACGACTTCCACAGCGCCGAACCGCCCAGCCAGAGCAGGTAGGCGGCGCCCGCGACCCGCACGACGTCGTAGGCCACCTGGGAGGCCGTGAGCAGCGCGGTCAGGCCCGCGATGCTCGCCGTGCCCCAGATCAGGCAACCGAGATTGATGCCGAGGAACGTCGCCACGCCGACGCGGCGCCCGCCGAGCAGTGAATGCCGCAGGATCAGCATCGTGTCCAGGCCGGGCGTCAGAACGCCGATCAGCGCGACGAAGACGAACGTCGCGAACAACGTCGTGGTCATTCAGCACCGTCCAGCAGTTCGTCGTCGTCGTCGCTGAGCTCGGCGCGGCGCTGCCGGCCGGCCCGCAAGGCGCGAGCGAGCACCAGGTTGAACGCGAGCGCGACCTCCCGCGCTCCCGGCGTGCCCCACTGGTGGATCGGCATGCACGCGCCTTGCGCCTGCTGCACCGCCAGCCGATCGGGCAGCGCGACCGGCAGCACCAGCGGGCCGAAGATGTCCCGCAGCTCGTCTATGCGGAACTGGTGCTCGTGGGAGCGCGGCCGCACCCGGTTGACGATGACGCCGAGCGGCTGCAGATCCGGATTGGTCGACTGCCGCTCGGCCTGCACCGCCTCGAACGCCCGCTGCACGCCGGAGACCGCGAAGATCGTCGGCTCGGTGACCAGCAGCGCGCGGTCGGCGGCGATCAGCGCGGAGCGGGTCAGCCGCCCCAGGGACGGCGGGCAGTCCAGCAGCACCAGCTGGTACGGCAGCTCACCCTCGGCGATCAGGCCGTCCAATTCGGACAGTGCCGTGGTGAGGCGGGACAGGTGCTCGCCGTCGCCGTGCTGGCCGTTGTGGCTCTCGGCGTCCTCGGAACCGACCAGGACGTCGACCTCTTCGCCCCACGAGCTGCCGGTCACCGCCGCGCGCAGCACCTCCGGGCTCGGATCGGCCAGGACGTCGCTGAGCCCCTTGGCGGTCTTCTCCGGCTCCAGGCACGCGGTCGCGTTGCACTGCGGATCGAGGTCGACGACCAACGTCCGAACCCCGCGGCGCATGGCGGCCGAGGCAAGCCCGAGCACCACGGTCGTCTTGCCCACGCCACCCTTGAGACTCAGCACTGCCACCGTCTGCACGGTCGTAGCCTACGGAACCGGGGACCGTCCCAGAACTGCTCCCTGAAACTTGATCAACGCCGGTGGTGCGGGTGGCGGAACGTGTTCTGCGGAATGCCGCCGGGGACTTGCTGATCCGCACTCCGGTGAAACCCGCCCGCGACCCGGCATTACGCTGCTAACCATGAGATCCGACGCCGTCCACCAGGTGCTGGAAGCCGAACTCGACGCCGCGCGGCGGCGACGCGGCGGGCGCCCGCCGCGGGTGCTCGACGTCGGCGGCGGCAGCGGCGTGTGGGCCGTGCCGCTGGCTTCGGCGGGCTGCGCGGTGACGGTGGTCGATCCGAGCCCGAACGCGCTGGCGATGCTCCAGCGCCGCGCCGTCGACGCCGGCGTGGCCGACCAGATCACCCCGTTGCAGGGCGACACCGACGCGCTGTCCGCGCTGAGCCCGGAAGGCGGCGCCGATCTGGTGCTGGCGCACGGGCTTCTGGAGGTCGTCGACGACGTCGAAGCGGCGGTGTCGGCGCTGGCCGCGGCAACCGCACCCGGCGGCGCGGTGTCGGTGCTGGCCGCCAACCGGTACGCCGCGGTCCTGGGCTGGGCGCTGGCCGGCCGGCTCGCCGAGGCGCTGCAGCTGATCCAGGACCCGGACGGGCGGCTCGACGCGGCCTCGGACACCCTGCAGCGGCGGTTCGACACCGACGGCCTGCGGCATGCCCTGACGAACGCCGGGTTGACCGTGGAGCTGATCCAGGGACAGGGAGTGCTCAGCGACCTGGTGCCCGGCTCGGCGCTGGACAACAACCCACGAGCGGCCGACACGATGGCCGAGCTGGAGCGGGCGGCGGCACTCCGCGCGCCGCTGCGCGACATCGCGACTCGCCTCCACGCCGTCGCGCGCCGACCGGTCTGACGTCGTCGTTTTCGCCAGGCGTGCCGGCGCGGCGCGGATCGATCACTGCCCCGAGGGGATGATGTCGGCAACCTCGCACAGTTCCGGTGCCGGGACCGGGTAGTACTCGCGTCTCGGGAACCGTATCCTCAGGGGTAACGCCCCCAAGCGTTCGCCGGTCCCCAGCCTGTGTGGGCAAATGCCCACCGGGTCTCCGGCGCCACTGAGAGACCTGTGCCGGAGGAGGAGTCATGCCACTCTCCGAGCACGAGCAGCGACAGCTCGAACAAATCGAGCGCGCGCTCTACGCCGAGGACCCCAAGTTCGCCTCCACCGTGCGCGGAGGACGGCTGCATCGCCCATCCAGACGCCGGCGGCTGCAGGGCATCGCCGTCTTCGTCCTGGGATTGGCCCTGCTGGTAATCGGCGCGGTGATCCCGGCCCTCAGGCCGGCCGACATCCCCGTGTTGAGCGTGGTCGGCTTCCTCGTGATGTTCGGCGGAGCAGTGATCGTCCTGTCCGCGTTGCGCGGTGGCGGGGACGACATCGAGTCGGGACTGGAGAACGGCGGTGGTGGTCGGCCGAAGCGGGGCGCGGACCGCAGCAAGCCCGGACGCAGCTCCTTCACCCAGCGTATGGAGGAGCGTTTCCGTAAACGCTTCGATCAATAGCGGCTGATCGACCCGAAGATCGCCGCCGGTTCCGTTCCACCGAGCAGAACCGGCGGCGATCTTCGCTATGCGTTGCTGCTTCGCTTTCGGCTGATCCGGGCCGGGAGTCTCTTGGGCTGCTGTGGAGGCTGTCGGAGAGCCTGCTCGGCGTGGCGTTTTCGCGCGAAAACCGCGTTCTCCACGCCTGCCGGGCGACGGCTTCGCGCGAAAACGCCGTCACCGGTCGGCTTGGCGGAGTTTCAGCACCGAGCGGGGGAACAGGCGCGAGCGCCAGTCCAGCGGCGATGCGCGGCGGAGGCTGTCCAGCACGCCGTGCGTCGTCTCCGGGAGCGTCGCCTCGGGCTCCTGCCCCGGTGGCGCGTACCACTCGCGCTCCACAGCCACCACCAGCGCTCGCATCGCCTTGGCGCCGGACTCGTCCAGGCCGTGGCGCTCGATCAGCACGGCCGCGATCCTGCGCGCGGTATCGGCGGCCGCCGGCCGCGTTCCCCGGTCCTGGAACTCGTCCAGCACCTCCCGCCACGCGATCCCTGCCGCGCCCTCCGCGCCTTCGGCGACCGCGTGCAGCCGCCTCCTCCGGAGGATCTCCCGCGTCGCTGCGGGCGTCGCGAGCAGCGCCAATGCCAGCACGAGGACGCCGATCATGACCGGCCACGGGTTCGAGCTCTCCGCCTCGCGCGGTACCCGGGAAGAGCCGACATCCGCGCCGTCCGGGTGCTCCGACCCGGGCACCGAGCCGGTGGTGGGCGGCGTGCTCGGCTGGGGCTGACCGGGCTGCTGCGCCGGCTGCTGAGCCGGGTCCAACTCGCTGTTGAGGAACTCCGGCAGCGCGGTGCGGCCGTCGCTCAGCGGCGTCGGATCGAAGGTCTGCCAGCCCCAGCCCGGGAAGTACGCCTCGACCCAGGCGTGCGCGTCCTCGGTGGTGATCACCCGCTCGTCGCCGTCCCGGTAGCCGGAGGTGAAGCCGATCGCGACCCGGGACGGGATGCCGACCGAGCGCAGCAGCGCCGCCATCGACGAGGCGTACTGCTCGCAGAACCCGCGCTTGCCGCGGAACAGGAAGTCCGACAGGCCGTCGCCACCGGTCGCCGGCGCGGTCTGCAGGTCGTAGCGGAAGCCGTTGGCCGGGTCGGTGAAGTACCGGTTGAGCGCGACCGCCTTGTCGAAGGCGGTGGGCGCGTTCGCGGTCAGCCGCCTGGCCAGGGCGGCCACCTGCGGCGGGATTCCCGCGGTGTCCAGGTAGGCGGGGGCGATCGGCGCCGCGCCGCGGGCTTGGCGCAGCTGGTCCGGCGTCGGCCGCTGGACGAGCAGCTGCTCGACGTAGGGGCGGCTTTCCTGGTTGGTCTGGGTGAACACGATCCCGGCGGCCGGGTCGTAGCGCCAGTTCGTGCCCATCCCCGAGACGAACAGCGGGATGCCGAACACCGGCAGCCACGGGTCCCGGTAGCCGATCGGCTGGATCTCGACCCGCTCGCTGTCGCCGAGCATGAAGTCGGTGCCCTCTGGAAGCGCGAGCTTGGCGTTGGCGTCGACGCCCTGGGTGAGGCCCTCCAGCTCCCAGCCTCGCTCCGGGTCGAACTTCCGCAGCGTCATCGCCCGCAGGTAGGTGTCCTGCCGCAGGCCGCGGACGCGGAACAGTTCGACGACGCGGTCCCGGTTGAGCTGGCCGCGCAGCGAGGTGAACGGCTGCAGCCCGATGCCGTCGGTGCCGCCGAACTGCTCCGGAACGGATCCCGGTAACCGGCCCTCGGTGCCGACGCCGGTGAACACGACGCCGGTGAGCACCGCGATCACCCCGGCGGTTCCGGCGATCGTGGCGGTGGAGCGGCCGAACACGGTGTGCACGACCTGGTTGCGATCCTCCTGCCGCCGCCACCTGCGGTGCTGCCCGCCCGAGGCCAGCAGCACGGCGTAGCCCAGCGCGCCGACGGCGAAGGCCCACCACGGCAGCATGTCGTCGGCCAGCGACGCCGGGATGGCGAACACGCACAGCAGCACCAGCCCGGCCACCGCCGGGCTGCGGAAGGTCACCACGATGACGTCGACGGCCAGCGCGACCAGCCCCAGGCCGAGGCAGACCATGACCTGCAGGGCCGGCTCGGCGGGCACCGGCGGCACCCCGGTTCGCACCAGGTCGCCGGACTCGGCCAGCAGGCCGCCGAGCTCCCCGATGGCGGCCGGGCCGGGCAGCACGCCGAGCACCGCATGCTCGGCGAACTGCGCCGTCAAGACCACCAGCAGACCCAACAGCTGCGCGAGCACGGTCAGCGACAGCGGCCACCGCACCCGGCGGCACAACGTCCCGATGAGCGCGACGGCCAGCACGGTGACCATCGCAGGGAAGACCCACCGGCTGTCGGCCAGCACACCGGCGAACGCCGTCGACGCGCACAGCACGGCCAGCGCGGCGGCCGCGGTCGCCACCAACGACATGTCGATGGCCGCCGTCATCCGGTTCGCGGTCACGTCGCGACCTCCGATTCCGGTGCGGTGGTCTCCCGGCAAAGCCGCTGCCAGACGTCGGCGATCGCGACTCCCGGGCCGTCCACGACGACCACCGTCCAGCCGGCCGAGCGCAGCCGCCGGGCGGTCTGCTGCGGGTCGAAACCGCCGCCGTTCTCCCCGTTCCAGGCGCCGACGTCGAGCAGCAGCGCGAGGCTTCGAGTCTCTTGTGGACGGAGCTTGGTCAGCTCGGCGACCGCGGCGGTGGTCGTCTCGCCGAGCACCGCGATGAGTTCCTGGCCGTTGCCCGGGTCGCGGGTGGCGACCAGATCGCGTTGCGGCGAACTGCGCACCGCGGCCAGCGCGTCCAGCACCGCGTCGTCGTCGTGCCCGCCGTCGGACGGCCCGGCGCCGCCCGTCAGCACCTGCCCGTCTTCGGTGACCAGCCGGACCTGCTGGCCGTTCTGGTGCAGGTGCAGGCAGATGCTGCCCACCGCGGAGATCGCCCACTCGACGCTGCTGCGCGCGCCGCTGCCCCGGTGCGCGGCCGACCGCCGGTCCAGCAGCACCGTGACGCCGCCGTGCCAGGGCCGTTCCTCGACCCGCACCATCAGCTCGTCGCGGCGCGCGGTGGACTTCCAGTGCACCCGCCGGATGTCGTCGCCGTGCCGGTACTGCCGCACCATCGCGTCGTCCTCGCCGTGCCCGGCGCGCAGGCGGGTCGTGCCGTCGTCGCCGGTGCCCAGCCCGGAACCGGCGGGCAGCCCGGTGAGCGGGAACACCTTCGGCACCGCCACCAGCCGGCTGCGGTCGGCGAGTTCCCGCTCGAACTCGGAGAGCCCGAAGGGATCGTTGATGCGGGTGCGCAGCGGCCCGATGTGGTGGATGCCGCGCAGCGTCGGCGTCACCGAGTACTCCAGGATCGTGCCGCCGTGCCGGGGCACCGCGTCCAACCGGAACCGCGGCCGCCCGCCGAGCGCGTGCGGGGTGTTGTCCTCCAGCACCAGCCCGTCGACCGGGAGCCGGCCGCTGCCGGTGACGTGCAGCTGGACGGTCGCCTCGGTGCCGACCGGGACGCGCGGCTGCACCACCTGCCGCCGGGCGGCGATGCCGAACCGGACGCGGCTGGCCAGCAACAGCGCCAGCAGCGGCAGCGCGATCGCGAACGCCGACACCCGCAGGAGGTCCCGCTCGTCGAGCACGAGCGCGCAGATGCCGGCGGCCACGCCCGCCGCCAGCAGGCAGCGCCCGCGGATGGTCAGCCCCGAGAGCACGACTACCTGCGTTCGCCGTCGCTGTCGCCGCGCGGCACCGGGATCCGGTTGAGCAGGTGCCGCACCAGATCCGTCGCCGAGCGGCGCGCGGCGCGGGCCTCGCTGGTCAGCACCAGCCGGTGGGCCAGCACCGGGACGGCGATCGCCTGCACGTCGTCGGGGATGACGAACTCGCGGCCGGACAGCGCGGCCTGCGCGCGGGCGGCGCGGACCAGCTGCAGGGTCGAGCGGGGCGAAGCGCCCAGCCGCAGCTCGGGCAGCTGGCGCGTCGCGGTCACCAGCTCGATCACGTAGCGGCGGATCTCGGTGGACAGGTGCACCCGGCGCACGGCCCGCAACAAGGCCTGCACCTCGCCGCCGTCGGCGACGGGGCGCAGGTCGCGCAGCGGGTCGTGCCCGGCGTGCTCGTCCACCATCGCCAGCTCCGCCTTGGCGTCCGGGTAGCCGATCGACACCCGAGTCGTGAAGCGGTCGCGCTGAGCCTCGGGGAGCGCGTAGGTGCCTTCCATCTCGATCGGGTTCTGGGTGGCGATCACCATGAACGGGGCGCTGAGCGGGTAGGTCTCGCCGTCGACGGTGACCTGGTTCTCCTCCATGCACTCCAGCAGCGCGGACTGCGTCTTCGGCGAGGCCCGGTTGATTTCGTCGCCGACGACGATGTTGGCGAACACCGGGCCGGGCCGGAACTCGAAGGACTCGGTCTGCCGGTTGTAGATGGACACCCCGGTGATGTCGCTGGGCAGCAGGTCCGGGGTGAACTGGATCCGGCTGACCGTGCAGTCGATGGACCGGGCCAGCGCCTTGGCCAGCGAGGTCTTGCCGACCCCGGGCACGTCCTCGACCAGCAGGTGGCCCTCGGCGAGCATGGTGACCAGCGCGACCCGCACCACCTCGGGCTTGCCCACCAGGACCTGCTCGACGTTGGCCGCGATGCGCTGGATGGTGCTGTGCAGCCGGTCGATGCTCGGTGTCGGCTCGGTGTCGGCCGGCGCAGCGCCGGACAGCTGGGCTTTAGGCGTCACGCCACCTCCTGCGTGTTGCGGCGCGGCAGCACCGGGCGCGGCGGAGTCGGCTCGCCGGAACGGTCGCGCATGCAAACCTCCAAAGTCTGCGGCCGGTGGGCGGCTGTCGCGGTCCGCGCCGGCATCACCCGGCAAAGCGGAAACGATCACCTGATCGAGCCCGGCGGGCACGTGCAGTGTGCCAAACCGGCGGTGCCCGGTGGCACACCCGCACCGAACCTCGCCGCGGGCGGCGGACCGCCTCGCCCCACTTCGCCCCACCGCACTCGCGCCACCGGCCGGCCGCCGGTGGTCGGGTCGGGCGGGTCCCGAGCATAACCGCGCGCCCCGACGGGTTGATCAAGGTCGGGCGCTGCGAAGCCCCCACTTCGCCGCCACGCTGTGCTACCAGCGCAAACGGTGTCAATACTGCTGGGGGAACCGGGGCAACTCGTGTTGACGGTGGAGTGAAGTGGGGTAGTGTGGGGGAAGGTGGGGCAAACGGGGGTCTCACCGCTTCCGATGGTCATCCATCATCGCGACCAACGGGAGCACCGATCCGGCGGTCGCTCAGGGAGAGGGCGGCATCGGGGCGGGTCCGGGGCCGTCATGCGGGCGGCCTGGGCGGGGGAGGTGGACCGGGATGTTCCTCGGCACCCACCACCCGAAGCTCGACGACAAGGGGCGCTTGACGCTGCCGGCGAAGTTCCGGGAAGCATTGGCTGGGGGGTTGATGGTCACCAAGGGACAAGACCACTGCCTCTACGTCTTCCCGCGCGACGAGTTCGAGCAGATGGCGCGCAAGGTCGCAGAGGCGCCGTTCACCAACGAGGCGGTCCGCGCCTACCAGCGGTACCTGTTCGCCGGCACCGACGAGCAGCAGCCCGACGGGCAGGGCCGGATCACGATCGCGGCGGAGCTGCGGCGCTACGCCGGGCTGGCCAAGGAATGCGTGGTCATCGGCGCGATCAGCCGCCTGGAGATCTGGCACGCGGAGAGGTGGCAGAGCTACCTCGACGAACACGAGGAGGGCTATGCGAAGGCACAGGAGGAGGTGTTGCCCGGCGTGTTCTGAGCGTTCCGCCGACCGGCGGGACGGAAGTTGACGGCAATGGACCCGGGTTTCGTGAGGCCTCGGTCCGCTCGGCTATCGCATGCCTGGTGCATCTTCCCCGGCACCAGGACGCGACGGGCGGGCGGGGACCTGACGGGATCCGGAAAACGTGGGGGGCTTACCGAAGATCGCCACGCGCCGTTTTCGCGCGTGGCGATCGGCGGTATTCGACCGCGGTGTCGAACCGGAACGGGGCACGCGGGAAGGGAGGGACCGCCGTGGCCGAACAGCGGCATGATCAGGGCGGATCCGCCCGGGACAAGCACGTTCCCGTGCTGCTCGACCGGACGCTGGAGCTGCTCGCACCGGCGCTGTCCCGCGACGGGGCGGTGGTCGTCGACGCCACACTCGGCATGGGCGGGCACTCCGAGGCGATGCTCGCCGCGCACCCCGGCCTGACGCTGGTCGGGCTGGACCGCGATACGGACGCGCTGCGGCTGGCCGCCGAGCGGCTCGCGCCCTACGCCTCCCGGATCCACCTGGTGCACGCGGTGTACGACGAGTGGGCCGAGGTGCTCGCCGACCTCGGACTGCCCGAAGTGGACGGTGCGCTGTTCGACCTCGGGGTTTCCTCGCTGCAGCTGGACGAGACCGCCCGCGGCTTCGCCTACGCGCACGACGCCCCGCTGGACATGCGGATGGACCCGGGCGCGCCGCGCACCGCCGCGGACGTGCTCAACACCTACGGCGCGGACGAGCTGGCGCGGGTGTTGCGGACCTACGGCGAGGAGAAGTTCGCGGGCAAGATCGCCGCGGCGATCGTCCGGGAACGCCAGAAGGAGCCGTTCACCAACAGCGCGCGGCTGGTCCAGCTGCTCTACGACACCGTGCCGGCGGCGAGCCGCCGCACCGGCGGGCATCCGGCCAAGCGCACCTTCCAGGCGCTGCGCATCGAGGTCAACGCCGAGCTCGACGTGCTGGACCGCGCGCTTCCGGCGGCGCTGGATTCGCTGGCCGTGGGCGGTCGGATCGTGGTGATGTCCTACCACTCGCTGGAGGACCGGATGGTCAAGCGGGCCTTCGCCGACCGGACGAAGTCGCGCACGCCGGTCGACCTGCCGGTGGAACTGCCGGGCCACGGACCGGAATTCCGGTTGCTCACCAGGGGCGCCGAGCTCGCCGGTGAGCAGGAGACCGAGGCCAACCCCAGGGCCGCGTCGGTGCGGCTGCGGGCCGCGGAACGGGTCGGCCGGGGGAACGCATGAGCGGCAAGGCGAGGGAGGCGAGATGACTGCACCTACGCGCGCCGGCAAATCCGCTTCGCGGGCGGGTTCCGCCGAGCGAACGCAGCAGGCCGCCCAGAAAGCTGCGCAGAAGAGCAGCCAGAAGAAGTCCGGGCAGAAGCCCGCCCAGAAGTCGGGGCAGAAGACGAGCGAGAAGCCGCGGACGCGGTCGGCTGCGGCCGAGCGCGCGTACGCGCGTCGCGAGGAGCGGCGGGACCGGTCGACGCGGGAGCCCGCCGACCGGCGGCCGCGCCAGCTTCGGCAGGGCGTGGAGGAGCGGCGCCCGGCGGCGAAGCCGAAGCCCAAGGCGAAGGCGAAGCAGCTGCACGAGCGGGTTTCGCTCGCGCGGTTCCCGCTGGTGGTCGTGGTGATGTCGGTGCTGGCCACCGGGCTGGCCGCGACGTTGTGGCTGTCCATCGCGGCGGTCAGCGGCAGCTACCGGCTGCAGGAGGGCGAGGACCAGCTCAACACGCTGAGCGAGCGCAAGGAGCAGTTGCTGAGCGAGGTCAGCTCGATGAGCTCGACGCCGGAGATCCAGCGCCGCGCCGAGGAAGCCGGGCTGCGGCAGGCGCCTTCTCCGGCCCGCCTCGTCCAGCAACCGGACGGCTCGGTGACCGTCATCGGTGAGCCGAAGAAGGTCACCGCCGCACCGCCGCCCGCTCCGCCGCAGCCGCCGGCAGAGCAGCCCCCGGCAGAGCAGCCGCCGGCCGGGCAGCCTCCGGCGGCGGAAGGCCAGGAGCCGCAACAGCCTCCCGCGGACCAGCAGGCCGCGCTGGCGGGCCGCTGATGGCCCGAGGGTCGACCAGCGGCATCCGGCGGCGCACCGCGCGCACGAATGTGGCCGGCAGCGACCGGCGGCTGCTCGTCGGCCGGTTGCTGCTGGTGATCGCCTTGGTGCTCACCGGTGGCAAGCTCATCCAGTTGCAGGGGTTCGAGGCCAGCGCCCTGTCCGAGAAGGCGCAGGCGCAGCGGGCCGCCAGGCAGATCATCCCGGCCGAGCGCGGATCTTTCACGGACCGCAGCGGGAACGTGCTCGCGTTCAGCGGCGAATCGCGGCAGCTCTACGCCAATCCGAACCTGCTGACCAAGACCTTCGACGAAGAGCACGCGAAGAACCCCGCGAAACCCACTTCCGAGCAGTACAAGCGGGAGGTCGCCCGCTACGTCGCGCAGGTGCTGCCCGGAGTGATCAGCGAGCAGGAAGTGCTGGACGCGCTGTTCAAGAACGCCGGGTTCACCTACTTCGGCCCGCCGATCGATCCGAGCCAGGCGCGGCTGATCACCGAGAAGTACCCGCACATCGGGGCCGACTACCGGGCGACCCGCGAGTACCCGGCGCGCGACGTCGGCTCGAACATCATCGGCGTGGCGAACTGGCGGGCGGACGACCGGAAGGTCAAGGGCCTGATGGGCCTGGAGGCCTCGATGGACCCGCTGCTGTCCGGCACCGCCGGGGAGAAGGTCTCCGACACCGCGCAGGGTTCGAGCCTGGTCATCCCCGGCACCGAGCGGGAGCTGAAGGCGGCGATCCCGGGCTCCGACGTGCAGCTGACGATCGACTCGGACCTGCAGTTCATGCTGCAGCGCCAGCTCGCCGACTACACCCGCGCGGCCCAGGCCAGGAGCGCCAGCGCGGTGGTGCTGGACGCCAAGACCGGCGAGATCTACGCGCTGGCCAACGACAAGGCCTTCGACCCGAGCGCCCCGTCCTGGGGCGATAGCCCGGACAGCAACCCGGCGGTGACCACCCCGTACGAGCCAGGTTCGGTGGGCAAGGTGATCACCGCGGCCGGGGCGATCGAGGACGGCATCGTCAAGCCGGACACCGTGCTGCAGGTGCCGGGCTCCATCAAGGTCGCCGACCGCACCGTCGGCGACGCCTGGCCGCACGGACCGCTGCCGCTGACCTTCACCGGCGTGCTGGGCAAGTCCTCCAACGTCGGCACCCTGATGGTCGCGCAGCAGCTCGGCGAGGACCGCTTCTACGACCTGGCCAAGAAGTTCGGGCTGGGCCAGGTAACCGGCAGCGGCCTGCCTGGGGAGAGCGCGGGCAGCCTGCCGCCGCGCCAGTCCTGGTCCGGGTCGACGTTCGCGAACCTGCCGATCGGCCAGGGCCTTTCGATGACGGTGCTGCAGATGGCGGGCATGTACCAGGCGATCGCGAACGACGGGGTGCGGATGCCGCCGCGGGTCATCGCGGCGGAGACCGGGCCGGACGGCACGCGCGTGGAGCGCCCGCGCCCGGAGGGCGTGCGGGTGGTCAGCCCGGAGACGGCGCACACGGTTCGGGACATGCTGCGCTCGGTGGTGCAGAACGGGCCAGGGCGCGAGCAGGACGGCACCGGGCCGGGCGCGGCCCTGCCGGGCTTCCAGATCTCCGGCAAGACCGGGACGGCGCAGCAGGTCGACCCGGCCTGCCGCTGCTACAGCCAGTCGAAGTACTGGATCACCTTCGCCGGGATGGTGCCCGCGGACAACCCGCGCTTCGTGGTGGGGCTGATGCTGGACCAGCCGGCGTACGGGACGCAGGACGGTTCGTCGGCGGCGCCGCTGTTCAACGAAGTCGCGTCGTTCCTCACCCAGCGCTACCAGATCCCGCCGTCCAAGGAGCAGGCGCCGATCCAGATCCTCCAGGTCCCCTGACGGCACTCGGCGTCAGGGGATGAGGGGCGTCTGGATCAGCTCCCGACCGCGCAGGCGGCTGACGAGGGTTCCCCGGCCCGGCGGGAGCGTGCGGGAGGGCGTGATGCTGATCAGCTTGCCTTCATCGGCGTTCGCGCTCATCGCCAGTGCCGGAGGGTTGGTTTCGCGCAGCACGGAGAAGAAGCGTTCGTACAGCCCGCGTCCCGCTCCGGCGGAGTCGCGGGTCAGCACGACGTGCAGGCCGAGATCGGCGGCCATCGGCAGGAACTCCGCCAGCGGTGCGAGCGGGTTCTCGCCGCCTTTCGCCACGAGTTCGTAGTCGTCGATGACGATGAACAGGTCGGGGCCCGACCACCAGGAGCGGTTGCGCACCTGTTCCTGCGTCACGTGCGGCCCCGGCATCCGCTTCCGCAGCGCCGGGATCACGTCTTCGACATGACTCCTGAGCTGGTCAGGAGTGATCACGTACGCCGCCATGTGCTCGGTGGTGAGGAACCCGAGCAGCGTGCGCCGATAGTCGACCAGCATGATCAGCGCTTCCTGCGGCGTGTACCGCTCGGTGATGCCCCGGATGATGGTCCGCAGCAGCGTCGTCCGGCCGGAGCTGCGTTCGCCGATCGCGTAGAAGTGCGGCTCCCGGCGGAAGTCCAGGTGCACCGGTTGCAGGGCTTTCTCGCCGATGCCCAGCGGGATCAGCTTCGGGTCGTTCGCCGGCGGGAACCGGTACGGCAGCTTCGTCGGCAGCAGCTGCACCGGCGGGGCCGGGTATCCGCGCCAGCTGGCCCGCACCCGGTTGACCAGGTCCGCGACGGCGTCGGCGTGGCTGTCGCGGTAGACCTCCTGCACCGGACGCGGCCACCGCCCCTTTTCGCGGGCCGCTTTCCGGTCGGCTTCCACCAGATCTTCCAGCTTCGCGCCGTCCACCCGGGGTAGCGAGGTGAGGAAGTGCTGCTTGCTCGGGTGCAGACCGCGGCCTGGTTGGGCCTGCGGCATGCGTGCGGCATCCCCGGGATCGATCTGCGATTGGTCCGTCTCGTTGAGGCGCAGCTCGATGCGGGTCTGCAGCAGATTCCGCATCCCGGAGCGGATTTCGGACCACCGCTTGGCCGTGACGAACACGTGGACGCCGTACGGCAGGCCTCTTTGCGCCAGGTAGTGCACCGCGGCCGCCGGGGCCACGGATTCTTTGTCGAGAGCTCGCCAGCCGTCGATCAGCAGGAACACGTCGCCGTACGGGTCGGGGTCCGGCTCGCCGCGCAGCCTGCGTTCGCGGAGCTCCGCCATGCTCCCGATGCCCAGCTGCTGGAAGAGCTGCTGCCGCCTGGCCAGCAGCGCGTCCAGCTCATTCGTGGTTCGCTGTACCGCGTCGACGTCGAGATCGGTGATCACGGATCCCACGTGCGGCAGATCCCGGAACGCCGCCAGCGAGCCGCCACCGAGGTCGACGCAGTAGAACTGCACCTCGCGCGGCGTGTTGGTCAACGCCAGCGATGCGATCAGCGTGCACATCGCGGTGGATTTGCCCGAACCGTCACGGCCCACGATCGCGCCGTGCGCGTCCAGGTCCAGCACCATCGGGTCCTGCCGCCGGTAGTACGGGACGTCGATAGTGCCCATCGGCACCTGCAGCGGCCGGTCTCCCGGGCGGCGAACCGCCGTGTAGCCCCGGGCGTCGTTGTGCTGAAGCGGAGGAAGCAGAGCGTCCAAAGTGGGCGGTGTCTCAAGCGGCGGCAACCAGATCTGATGTGCGGCCGGAGTCTTGCCGCGCATTTCGGCCAGCGTGGTCTCAAGCAGGCTGGTTTCAGGCTCGCCGCCGGACACGTATGCCGTCTTGAACTGCTTGATGCCGTCGGAAGTGCGCAGGAGTCCGAAGCCTGGTTCTGGCGGCAGGTTGTAGGCGTCAGGCACTCCGATCGTTGCTCGGGATTCGGCGGCGCTGAAAGTCTTCAGCGAGATGCGGTAGGACAGGAGTGCCTCGAAGGGGCGAATCTTCTGCACCTCGAGCCTCTGCGACGCCAGCAGCAGACGGATGCCTAGCGCACGACCCAACCGGCAGATCGTCAGCAGTAGATCGGCAAAGTCTGGTTGGGCCGACAGCATTTCACTGAACTCGTCGAGAACCACGAACAGCGTCGGCAACGGTTCCTGGCAGCGTTGATCACCGGATTCGCGCATCCGGCGGTATTCCAAGATGTTCTTCGCGCTCACGCCGCTCAGCACATCCATCCGGCGACTGATCTCACCATCCAGCGATTCCTGTAGCCGGCCGAGCAGCTCGGGCTCGGAAGCTACGCTGGGGATGATCGCCGATACGTGCGGAGCGTTCTTGAACGCGTGGAACGTCGCGGCACCCATGTGCTCGGCGAGCACGAAATTCACGTCGGTCGGCGAATGTGTGGCCGTCAGGCCGAGGACGATGGTGCGCAGGAGCTCCGATTTACCGGAGCCGGTCGCGCCGATGATCAGCCCGTGCGGTCCGATTCCGCCGAGGTCGGTCTCCTTGAAGTCGATCTCGACTGGCGTGCCCGTTTCATCCACGCCGATCGGGATCCGGTAGAGGTCCTCGACAGGGCGTGGAGCCCAAGCCCGGTCAACGTCGAATTGTGGCCCCAGATTCAACGGTTCAGCGTCCGAAGCGGACGGTTTCTTCAGTTGCGGAAACCGGATTTGGCGTGCGGCCGGAGTCTTGCCGCGCATTTCGGCCAGCGTGGTCTCAAGCAGGCTGGTTTCGGGCTCGTCGCCGGACACGTATGCCGCTTTGAACTGCTTGATGCCGTCGGAAGTGCGCAGGTATCCGAGGCCCGGCTCTGGTGGCAGGTCTTGAGCATCGGGAACTCCGATCGCTGCGCGGGAATCGGCTGCGTTGAAAGTCCTCAGCGCGATGTGGTAGGACAGCTTTCCTTCGAGGGGGCGGAATCTTCCGTCGTCGACCGTTTGCGAACTCAGCACCAGGTGGACGCCCAACGAGCGGCCCGACCGGCAGATCATCGCCAGCGTTTCGAGGAGGGCCGGATGCCGCTCCAGCATCCCGTCGAATTGTTCGATGATCACGAACAGGATCGGCAACGGTTCCTGGCAGCGTTGATCGCCGGATTCACGCATCTGGCGGTAGTCCCAGATGTTCTTCGCGCCCACGCCGCTCAGCACATCTCTCCGGCGCTTCAACTCGCCGTCCAGCGAGTCCTGAAACCTGCCGAGCAGTTCGGGCTCGGAAATCAAGGCGGGGATGATCGCGGAAACGTGCGGTGCGTTCTTGAATTGGCGGAACGTCGTGCTACCCGAGTAGTCGGCCGCCACGAAGTTCACGTCGGTCGGTGGATGGGTGGCCATCAGGCCGAGGACGATGGTGCGCAGGAGCTCCGACTTGCCGGAGCCGGTCGCGCCGATGATCAGCCCGTGCGGTCCGATCCCGCCGAGCCCGGGTTCTTTGAAATCGATCTCCACCGGGTTGCCGGTTTCGTCCACGCCGATGGGGATTCGGTAGAGATCCTCGATCGGGCGCGGAGCCCAAGCGCGGTCGACGTCGAAGCCTTGCCCCAGATTCCACAGGTCAGCGGCCGAATTCCGCAGTGTCTCCCGAGGCAGGATCTGTCGCGCCGCTGCGGCATTGTCGCGCATCGCTGCCAGGGCGGTTGAGATCAGGCCGTCCTCGGAATCGCTGTAGGGCACGGACGCGGCCTTGAACTGCTTGATGCCGTCGTGGGTGCGCAGATATCCGCGACCCGTGCCGGTCGGTATGTAGCAGGCCTCGGGGATTCCGATCACCATGCGCGACTCGTCGGCGTTGAAGGTCCTCAGCGCGACGCGGTAGGACAGGAACGGTTCGAGGGATCGCAGATCTCCCGGGCTGAGCCGGTACGAGGACAGCAGCATGTGGATCCCGAGGGAACGCCCCAAACGACCGATCTTCACCAGGATCTCGACGAACCCCGGCTGTTCATCCAGCGTTCTGAGGAATTCGTCGATGACCACGAAGAGTGCCGGCAGTGGTTCCTGGCAACGTTGATCACCAGACTCCTGCATCCGGTGGTATTCCCGGAAGTTCTTGGCTTTAACGACTCTCAGCAATTCCATGCGTCGGCTCAACTCGACTTCCAGCGAGTCCCGCAGCCGCCGGACCAGACCCGGGTTGGATTGCAGTCCGGAAGCGAACGCGGAGACGTGCGGCGCGTTCTCGAAGTCGCCGAACGTCGGGCCACCTATGTACTCGGCAAGCGCGAGGTTGACGTCGGTCGGAGAATGCGTCGCCATCAGGCCGGTCACGATGGAGCGCAGGAGGCTCGCTCTGCCGGAGCCGCTGGCGCCGACGATCAGGCCGTGCGGCCCGATGCCGCCGAGGGCGGATTCCTTGAAGTCGATCTCGAAAGGATCACCGGCGTGCTCCCTGCCGATGGGGATCCGGTAGAGGTCCTCGATCGGGCGCGGCGCCCAGGCGCGGTCGACGTCGAATTTCGGCCCGAGGTTCCACAGTTCGGTGGCTGAGCTGGGCGTTTCCTCCTGTGGCGGCGCCAAGATCTGCCGCGGGGCAGGGGGCTTGCCGCTCATTTCGGCGAGGGTCTTTGTGAGCAGGTCGTTCTCGGAGTCGCTGCGGGGTAGAGACGCGGCCTTGAACTTCTTGGTGGCGGCAGGAGCGCAATGCAGGTATCCGAGGCCGGGACCGCTCGGCAGGTCGTAGGCGTCGGGGTTTCCGATCACCATGCGGGACTCGTCAGCGGTGAAGGTCCTCAGCGCGACGCGGTAGGACAGGAAGCCGTCGAGGGAGCTCAGATCTCCCGGCATGAGCCGGTACGAGGCCAGCAGCATGTGGACGCCCAGGGAACGGCCCATGCGACCGAGCTTGACCAGTGTTTCGCCGAAGTCCGGCTTCTCCTCCAGCGTCCTGCTGAATTCGTCGATGACCACGAACAATGCCGGCAGCGGTTCCTGGCAGCGCTGATCATCGGACTCCCGCATCCGGCGGTATTCCCGGTGGTTCTTCGCTCCTGCGCCACTCAAGACTTCCATGCGGCGGCTCAGCTCGGCTTCCAGCGAGTCCTGCAGCCGAACGATCCGGTCTGACTCCAGTTCGGGTACGAACGCGAAGACGTGCGGTGCGCTCTCGAAGTCGCCGAACGTTGCGCCACCGTTGTACCCAGCCAGTACGAAGTTCACCTCGGCCGGCGAATGCGTGGCCATGAGGCCGAGCACGATGGAACGCAGGAACTCCGGCTTGCCGGAGCCCGGCCCGCCGACGACCAGGCCGTGCGGTCCCATTCCGTCGAGAGCGGATTCCTTGAAGTCGAGTTCCACCGGGGCGCCCGTCTCGTCCACGCCGATCGGGATCCGGTACAGCTGCTCCATCGGGCGTGGTGCCCAGGCCCGGTCGATGTCCAAGCGTGGCCCCAGGTTCCACAGCTCCGTCGGGTCGGCGTTGTGGATCCACGCCTCGGTCATGGACGGTCCCCCTGAACGTCGTGATGCGGCAAGCCATGTATATCAAGCGGCTTGCCGCACCACGCTCGTTCGACCGGGACCCGGCGTCAGGCGACGCCTTCGGCCTTGCTCGGCGAGGTTTGGATCTCCTCGGCCGGGGCCTTGAAGCGGGACAGCGTCAGGAACAGCGCCGCCGCCGCGAAGCCGCAGATCGCCAGCAGGTACAGGCCCGCCGTCTGGGAGCGGAAGGTGGTCTCGATCCAGGTCTTCGCGATCGGGGCCACGAATCCGCCCAGGTTGCCCAGCGAGTTGATCAGGCCGATGCCGGCCGCCGCGGCAGTGCCGGTCAGGTACGCCGCCGGGAACGTCCAGAACACCGGCTGCACCGAGATGTATCCGGCGGCGGCCACCGCAAGGCCCGCGATCGCCAGCACCGGGCTGCTGAAGAACGCCGACGCCGCGATGCCGACGGATCCGGTGGCGGCGCAGGCCGCGGCGACGAACCGCTTCTTGGGCTGGGCGAGCCGGTCCGCGCCGGTGGACACCGCGATGTTCACCAGCAGCGCCACGGTCCACGGGATCGCCGTCACCAGCCCGACCAGCAGGCCCACCTTGCTGCCCACGGCGGCGGCCACCTGCGTCGGCAGGTAGAAGGTCATGCCGTAGACGCTGCACTGGATCAGGAAGTAGATCAGGCAGAAGTACAGCACCCGCCGGTCCACCAGGGTCGACCACATCCGGTGCGGGCCGTGCGCCTTTTTGGCCTCGGCCTCGCGGTCGACCGCGGTCTGCAGGGCGGCGCGCTGATCGGGCGAGAGCCACTTGGCGTCGGCGGGCTTGTTGTCCAGGTAGAAGTACGCCCACACGCCGACCACGCACGCGAGCAGGCCTTCGACCGCGAACATCCACTGCCAGCCCAGGATTCCGGCCACGCCGTCGAGTTCCAGCAGCAGCCCGGAGAGCGGCCCGCCGAGCACCGAGGCGAGCGGTATGCCGAAGTAGAACAGCGCGTTGCAGCGCGCCCGGTACGCGTGCGGCACCCAGTAGGTGATGAACAGGATGACGCCGGGGAAGAAGCCCGCTTCCGCGACGCCCAGCAGGAAACGCAGCAGGTAGAACAGGAACTCGCTGTTCACCAGCGCCATCGCGGCCGAGATGAGGCCCCAGGTCACCATGATCCGGCACATCCACCAGCGGGCGCCGACCCGCGTCATGATGAGGTTGCTCGGCACCTCGAACAGCGCGTACCCGATGAAGAACAGCCCGGCCCCGAGCGCGTAGGCCGCCTCCGAGATCCCGGCGTGCGCCTGGAATTCCTGCTTGGCGAACCCGATGTTGACGCGATCCAGGAACGCGATCACGTACATGAAGAACAGGAACGGCAGCAGCCGCACCATGACCCGCCGGATCGCGGTCGTGAGCGCCTCGTCGGGCGCTCGCTCGCCGGTTTGCACCATGCCTCCCCGCTGAGGGTGGTGAACGTTCGAAATATCGAACTGCGTTCGTGATTTGGGTCACGAGCGTAGGGCTGCGGGTCGGGAGCGTCAATGGTGCGTCCGGTATCGCAACCATTGTTCGAGATTGCGGATGGTCGCGGCCGGGCTATTGCGCCCGGCCGGGCGAGCTGGTTACGTCGCAGTGGTCAGACCATGGCCTCGGCGAGGAGGACGCATGAGCACGCCACGGCGCAGTGCGAGTTGGTTCGGGGCCCACGGCCGGGCCGGGATGACCGCCCGATCCTGGGTCAAGAACCAGGGTTACAGCGACGAGGTGTTCGACGGCCGCCCGGTGATCGGCATCGGCACCACCTGGTCCGAGCTGGCACCGTGCAACGCCCACCAGCAGCGGATCGCCGAGGCGGTCAAGCGCGGGGTGTGGCAGGCGGGCGGGTTTCCGCTGGAGTTCCCGAACATGGCGCTGGGCGAGACGCTCATGCGCCCGACCACCATGCTCTACCGCAACCTCCTCGCGATGCAGGCCGAGGAGACGATCCGCGCCAACCCGCTGGACGCCGTCGTGCTGCTCTCCGGGTGCGACAAGACGACGCCCGGCCTGCTGATGGCGGCGGCCAGCGTCGACCTGCCCGCCGTGATGCTCACCGGCGGGCCGATGCTCAACGGCAAGTACAAGGGTGCCGACATCGGCTCCGGCACGGCCGTCTGGCAGGCCGAGGCCGACCTCGTGGCGGGCAAGATCACGCAGGACGAGTGCTACTTCATCGAGGGCTGCATGTCCCGCTCCAACGGGCACTGCATGACGATGGGCACCGCATCCACGATGGCCTGCATCGTCGAAGCGCTCGGCATGCAGCTGCCGTACGCGGCGTCCTGGCCGGCAGTCGACGCGCGCCGCTACGCCGCCGCTCAGCAAACCGGGCAGCGCATCGTCGAGATGGTCGAGGAGGATCTCAAGCCCTCCGACGTGCTCACTCGCGACGCGTTCCGCAACGCCATCCGGGCCAACGCCGCGATCGGCGGCTCCACGAACGCGGTGGTGCACCTGATCGCCATCGCCAAGCGCGTCGGCGTGGAGTTGACCGTCGACGACTTCGACACCGACACCCGCGACGTGCCGACGCTGGTGAACCTGCAGCCCAGCGGCAAGTTCCTGATGGAGGACTTCTGCTACGCGGGCGGGCTGCCCGCGGTGCTGAAGGAACTCGGCGACCTGGTGGAGCGCTCGGCGGTGACGGTCACCGGCCGCTCGATGGGCGAGAACATCGCCGGCGCGGAAGTGCACAACCGAGAGGTGATCACCGCGTTCGACGAGCCGTTCCAGGCCGTCGGCACCGGAACCGCCGTGCTGCGCGGCTCGCTGGCGCCGGACGGTGCGGTGATCAAGCAGTCCGCGGCGTCGTCCAGGCTGCTGCAGCACCGCGGACCGGCGATGGTCTTCGAGGACGTCGACGACTACTACGCGGTTTGCAAGGACGACGACCTCGACGTCGACGAGAACACGGTGCTGGTCGTCCGGAACGCTGGGCCGAAGGGCTATCCGGGCATGCCGGAAGTGGCCAACGTGCCGGTGCCGAAGAAGGTGCAGGACCGCGGATTCGACGACATCGTGCGGATTTCCGACGGCCGGATGAGCGGCACCGCCTACGGCACGGTGATCCTGCACGTCACGCCCGAGGCGGCCGCGGGCGGCCCGCTGGCCTTCGTGCGCACCGGCGACATCGTCAGCATCGACGTGCCGAACCGCCGGCTCGACCTGGAGGTGCCGGAGGAGGAGCTGAACCGCCGCCGGGCGGAGTGGAAGGATCCCGACAACCCGTATCCGCGCGGCTACCAGCGGCTTTACTACGACCACGTGCTGCAGGCATCGGACGGCGCGGACCTGGACTTCCTGGTCGGCAAGTCCGGCAGCTACGTCCCCCGCGACGGCCACTGACGGCGGCCGTGAGTCTTTTGGGTTGCTCCAGAACTCGATGTCCTCCTTCGCGAGCCCGGTTTCGGCCAGCACTTCGCGGAAGATCGGTACCAGCATTTCGACGCCGT
>NZ_JBFAKG010000128.1:0-22754 GCF_040655595.1 Saccharopolyspora sp. NPDC050389 | reverse complement strand
CGGCCAAGGGTATCGGTGAGGGAGCTGGTGAGGCGGTCAAGCAGGTCGGGCGCGGTGCGGGTGAGGCGGACTCACGGCCCGGTTCAGAACACCAGCGCCATGAGCTGGATCGGGATCATGGCGATGATCGATGCCGCCGAGACCGTCAGCGTCACCGACTTCAGGGCTCCTCGCGTCGTCTGCGGCAGCAGGGTTTGCAGCAGCCAGAACGTGTTGCTGGTCGCGTGGATGACGAACAGCGAGCCCGCGCCCGCCGCCAGGGCGACGAAGATCGGGTCGATGCCCAGCAGCGGCATCACCGGGCCCAGCACGCCGGCGGCGGTGATCGACGCCAGCGTCACCGAGCCGATCGCGATGTGCAGCACCGCCGCCACCAGCCACACCAGCAGCAGCGGCACGACCGTGCTGGTGGAGAAGTAGCCCTTCAGCAGCTCGCCCAGGCCGACGTCCTTCACCGTCTGCGCCAGCGAGCCGCCGACGCCGGTGAGGATGAGGATCTGTCCGCTCTCGTGGAAACCGCGCTTGAACGCCGCCGCGGTCTGCTCCGCCGGGAGCTTCCAGCGCGCGATGATCACGGCCCCGATCAGGCCGATGAGCAGGGCGATCACCGGGTCGCCGAGGAAGTCGACCCACGGTGAGGAGAACTCGGCCATCTCCGCGATGGCGCCGAAGGCGATCAGCACCAGCGCGAGCAGCAGCGGGGACAGCAGCAGCGGCAGCGGCGGGAGCTCGCGCGGCGACCGCTCCTCCTCGGCGACCTCGGCGACCGGCAGTTCCTCGGTCTCGTCGAGCTTCGGGTTCCACAGGCCGCGCTTGGCCAGCGCGGTGAACAGCGCCAGCGTGACGACGATGGTGAAGACCGCCGTGACGGTGCCGAAGAGGAACATCTTGCCGAACGGCAGGTCCAGCACGCCGGCCAGCGCGACGGCCCCGACGCCGGGCACCACGAACACGAGGCCGACCTCGATGCCCAGCGCCATCGCCGCGCACATCCGGGCGGCGCCGTACGGGCCGATCTGCCGGGACAGCCGGCTGGCCAGCGGCGCGGTGATCACCAGCAGCACGTCCGCGAAGATCGACTGCAGGACCGTGCCGACGGTGGCGCCGAAGGTGTAGGGCAGGCTCCGCGGCCCGAAGGTGCGCACGAGCAAGTCGACGAGCTTCTCGATCGCGCCGAGGGAGGCCATCAGCGAGCCGAGCAGCACGCCGAAGGCGATCAGCAGCCCGACCTCGGTCATCAGGTCGCCGAAGCCGGTGGTGATGGACTTGATGGTCTGCTCGGGGCCCAGTCCGGAGACCAGGCCCAGGTAGATCGCGCCGAGGACGAGCGCGATGGCCGGGCTGATCTTGGCGCGGAGGATGAGCACGACGACGCCGACGATGGTTATCGCGGCGTTGGCGAAGACAACGATGTCCGACATCTATGGGTCCGATTCGTCGGGGTCGGCACGAGCCGACTCCTGAGTTCTGCGGCGAGCAGCGCTTTTCCCACCGGGTCGGGTTTTGCCCAACCGGCGGCTACGAAGACGGACCGGCGAAGCATACACATCATCGTTGCGTGATCAAGGCCTTGTGAATCCTCATTCGGGTGATTACGGTCCTGCCTTGCCGAATAAAGGCATCAGTTTCCCAAATATTGAAAAGCAGGGGCTTGCGGAGACGGACACCTCCACGCCCCGGGCGCTCACATCGCCCATGCCGCAACACCGTGACAACAGGAGAAGACCGATGGCGTCCAACGGACACGGGCCCCTCACCGGGGTCCGGGTGGTCGAGCTCGGCAACTTCATCGCCGCCCCGACCGCGGGGCGGATCCTCGCCGAGTTCGGCGCCGACGTCATCAAGATCGAACGCCCCAAGACCGGCGACGAGCTGCGCAACTGGCGGCTGCACGGCGGCGACGTGTCGCTGCTGTTCCGCACCATGGCGCGCAACAAGCGCTCGATGACCCTCGACCTGCGCTCCGCGCCGGGCCAGGACGTCGCGCGGAAGCTGATCGCCGGCGCGGACATCGTGCTGGAGAACTTCCGGCCCGGCACGCTGGAGAAGTGGGGACTCGGCCCGGCGGAGATCCGCCGGGCCAACCCGGAGGCCGTGCTGGTGCGGATCTCCGGGTTCGGGCAGACCGGGCCGTACCGGGAGCGCCCGGGCTTCGGCGGCGTCGCCGAGGCCTTCGGCGGCGTGCGGCACCTGACCGGCTACCCGGGCATGCCGCCGGTGCGCACCGGCGTCAGCCTGGCCGACTCGGTGGCCGGGCTCTACGCGGTCATCGGCGCGTTGATGGGATTGCTGCGCCGCCGCTCCGGCGAGCCCGGCGAGACCGTCGACGTCGCGCTGTACGAGGCGATCTACTCGCTGATGGAATCCTCGGTGCCGGACTTCGACGCCTTCGGCGTCACCCGGGACGCCACCGGGGCGACGATTCCCGGGGTCGTTCCGTCGAGCACCTACCGGTGCGCCGACGGCAAGTACGTGGTGGTCGGTGGCAACAACAACGCCATCTACGCCCGGCTGATGAACCTGATCGACCGCCCCGACCTGGCCGATGATCCCGCGCTGCAGACGAACGTGGGCCGGGTCGAGCGGGGCGCGGAGATCGACGAGGCGATCGGCTCCTGGACGGCGCGGCTGGACAGCCCCCGGGTGCTGGAGCTGCTCGCCGGGGCGTCCGTCCCCAGTGGACCCATCTACGACGTGCCGGACATCGTGGCCGATCCGCACTTCGCGGCCCGCGGGATGCACGAGCGGCACCCGGTGCGCATCGAAGGCGACGAGACCCGCGAGGTGCTGTTCCCCGGCATCGTCCCGAAGCTGACCGAAGAACCGGGCGGCACCCGCTGGCTCGGCCCGGAACTGGGCGAGCACACCGACGAGGTGCTGGCCGAGCTGGGGCTCTCCCAGACCGAAACCGCCGAGCTGCGGGCCGAAGGAGTGGTCTGATTGGTACTCATCACTGAGGTGTCGCTGCGCGACGGGCTGCAGATCGAGCCGGTGATCGTGCCCACCGCCGACAAGGTCCGCTTCGGCGAACTGCTGGTCGAGGCGGGTTTCAAGCACCTGGAGATCGGTTCGTTCGTCAACCCGAAGCGGGTGGCGACGATGGCCGACACCGCCGAGGTCGTCGCGGGCCTCGCCGACCAGCCGGCGACCTTCCACACGCTGGTGCTCAACGAACGGGGCGCGCAGCGCGCCGTCGAGGCGGGCGCGAAGAACGTGCGGCTGGTGCTTTCGGCCAGCGAGGGCCACAGCGTGTCGAACGCCGGTACCGGCACGGCGGAAGCGATGCAGCGCATCGCGCGGGCCGCCGAGATCGTGCACGACGCGGGAATCCGCACCGAGGGCTGCATCGCGACCGCGTTCGTCTGCCCTTTCGACGGTGACACCCCGGTTGAGCGCGTCGTCCGGGTCGCGCGGCACTACGCGGACATCGGCGTCGACGTGCTGCACCTCGCGGACACCATCGGCGCGGCTTCGCCGGGCGACATCAGCCGCGCGGTCACCGCGGTGCGCGACGTCTTTCCCGTGGAGCGAACGGGGCTTCACCTGCACAGCACCTACGGCATGGCCGACGCCAACGCCTGGGAGGCCTACCGCTGCGGCATCCGGCGCTTCGACGCCGCGCTCGGCGGGCTCGGCGGCTGCCCGTTCGCGCCGGGCGCGACCGGCAACATCGCCGCCGACGACCTGATCCACCTGTTCCACCGGGAGGGCATCGACACCGGGATCGACGTGTCCAAGCTCGGCGCGCTGCGCGATCACCTCGCCGGACTGGTCGGGCACGCGCTGCCGTCGGCGCTGGCGAAGATCCCGGCCGCTCCGGCGGAAGTCCGGCGCTAGCCGTGGCCGCGGAACCGTTCACCACCGGCGTCGGCGTCCTGGACCGCTCGGTGGCCATCCTGGACTGCGTGGAAAGCCACCCGATGGGCACCAGCGAACTGGCCAGGACGCTAGGCCTGACGGTGTCCACCGCGCACCGCCTGGCCACCGCGCTCGTCGCGCACGGCCTGCTGCGGCGCGACGCCGCCGGCTGCTTCCACCTGGGCCCGCGCTTCGCGACCTCGGCGCTCGCCGAGACCGCGCGGCCGGTGCTGGAGGAATTGTGCGCAGCGGCAGGGGAATCGGTGCAGCTGTGGGTCCGGCGAGCCGACCACCGGCTGTGCATCGTGAGCGTCGAGTCACCGGAGGAGCTGCGGGCCAGCCAGCCCGTGGGCACCTTGCTCCCGTTCCCGCACGGATCGTCCGGCCAGGTGCTGCTCGGCGAGCGGAACCCGGACGGCCACGCCTGGGTGGAGAGCGTCCAGGCCCGCGCGCCGGGTGTCGGCTCGGTCAGCGCTCCGGTGCGCCTGCACGGCGACACGATCGCGGCGGTATGCCTTTCGGCGCCGACACAACGACTCCTGCCAAGCCCGGGCCAACGCTTCGGCGCCCAGGTCGTCGCCGCCGCCACCCGCATCGGAGCGGCTCTCGACAGCTAGTGGCGGCCGGCGGCCGCCGGTTGGTCCGCTGCGTCGTGGTCACCAGGGATGCCGGTCACCCCGATCCGCCGCGCATCTCGCTCGGGATGCACGAAGATCATCGCGGCCAGGCCACCGACGACCATCAGGACGCCGGGGATGGCGAACGCGACGCCGAAGCCGGTGCTCGCGTCCGCCGCCGCCTCGACGATCCGTCCGGTGACGTACGGCGCGGCGAGACCGGCGAGCGTGACCAGGCCGACGGTGGTGGACAGCACCGCGCCGCGCTGCGCGGGTGGGCTGATCTCGGCGTTCACGGTCTGGCCGATGGCGAAGGTGACGGCCCCGAAGCTGAAGGCGACCGCGATGAGCGCGATCCGCAGGCCTGGATGCGCCACCACCGGGATGAGCAGCATGGCGGTACCCGCCAGCAGGAGGGCGGATGCGCCCAGGACGCCGCGGGCGACCCGGCTGGACAGGCCGCGGTGCATCATCCACTGCGTCAGGGCCCCTTGCCCGAAGGTCAAGACCGTCTTGAGCACCCAGGGCGCGGTTACGATGGCGCCGGCCGCCACCGCGGAGTAACCCAGTGCGGTTTCGGCGTAAACCGGAACCCAGGCGAGCAGCAGCGCGGACGCCCAGTACGCGCCGAAAGCGCCCACGAATCCGGCGAGCCAGGTGGGGCTGAGCAGGATCCGGCGATAGGGCACGCGCAGCGCGGCTGCCGGTTGCGGCTCCTGCTCGATAGCGTCCGCGCCGGGCGTGGCATCGGCTCGTCCCTCACGGCCGATCAACGCCCAGGCGATGCACCACGCGACTCCGACGAAGAACAGCGTCAAGAACGCCCAGCGCCATCCGAAGTGGACGATGACCAAAGTGAGCAGCGGCGCCGCGAGCATGCCGCCCATCCCGCCGCCACCGACGACCAGCGCACCGGGGATGCTGCGCTTCTCGTTCGGGAACCACTTGAACGCGGCGTGCAGGGCGACCGGCTGGGCCGGGCCTTCCGCCGCACCCAGGACGATCCGGCTCACCAGCAGCAGGCCGAAGCCGGCGCCGGCGGCCACCGGCAGCTGGGTGACCGCCCAGATCATGACCAGGGTGAACAGGATCCACTTGGCCGAGGCCCTGTTGGCGAGGAATCCGACCGCGACGGCGGAGACGTTGAACAGGAAGAAGAACGAGCTCGACAGCAGGCCGTACTCGGCCGGGGTCAGGCCGAGCTCGCGCATGATGGAGTTCGCGGCCAGGCCCAGCACGGCCTTGTCCGCGTAGTTGATCAGCATGAATACCAGCAGCAGGCTCATGACCGCCCAGGCGCGGCGGTCTGCGTTCGGCGACTTCATCGGCGCTCCAACGGGTTGGTCTCAGGTGGCGAGCAGGGCCTTGGCGATGCCGTTCTTCTGGATCTCCGAGGAACCGGTGAGGATGCGGAACATCCGCAGCCGGCGGAACAGCCACTCGACCTCGGCGCCGCGCACCATCCCCGCCTTGCCGTGGATCTGCACCGCTTCATCGGCGATGTGGAATGCGTTCTCCGCGACGAAGAGCTTGCACATGAACGCCTCGGTCCGGGGCTTGGTGCCCGCGTCGAGCGCAGCCAGCGCGTCGTAGGTCATGCTGCGGGCCGCGTAGTAGGCCGTGGCCATGTCCGCGATCTTGTGCTGGATGGACTGCAGCGCGGCCAGAGGCGCTCCGAAAGCCCGTCGCTCACCGACGAATTCCACGGTCAGCTGCAGCGCTCTGCGGGCATGCCCGAGCACCGTCGGGCAGTGCAGCAACCGGTTGGTCGTGACCCGGCCCAGCCCGACGCGCAGCCCGTCGCCGACCTTCCCCAGCAGCTGATCGGCGCCGACGTAGCAGTCGTCCAGGACGATGTCGCTTTCGATGTGCTGGCCGGACATCGGCGTCTGACCGTCGACCACCGTGCATCCGGGGGCGTCGAGGTCGACCAGGAACGCGGAGTACGTCTCCTCCGCTCCCGCCATCCGGGCGACCAGCACCGAGAAATCCGCGAACGGTCCGGCCGAGGAGAAGACCTTGTGCCCGGTGATCCGCCAGCCGTCCCCGTCCGGGGTGGCGGTGGTGCTCATTGCCCGCACGTCCGAACCCGCCCCGGATTCGGTCAGCGAGAAGCAGCAGGCGCGTTCGCCCCGGATGACCGGCAGCAGGTACTTCTCCAGCTGTGCGGCGGTGGCGTGTTCGAAGATGGCGCCGGCTCGCAGCGGGCCTCCCATGTCACCGAGCACCGAGTGGTAGAGGATGCGGCCGGAGGCACCGACCTCCTCCTTGAGCGCGGCCAACTCGGTGTGGGACAGCCCCTGCCCGCCGTACTCCGGCGGCAGGTGGATCCCGTAGAAGCCGAGCTCGCGGCAGCGCTTCCAGACCGGCTCCAGCATCTCCCGGCCGAGCCTCGTTTCCGGTGTGAGGCCGAGGGACCGCTCGTACTCGGCGAGTTCGCCGTCGAGGTAGTCCCGCAGCCGCGCGACGAGATCGGCCAAGCGGGGGTTGTCGTCGTAGGTGGGGGTGAGCGTGAACGACATGCGCTTCCTTCCTCAGTGGACCTTCCGGGCACCGGTCGGCCAGTACCGGTCGCGAACCGCGCGGCGGTCGATCTTCCCGTTGCGGTTCACCGGGAGTTCGGTCACGAAGTCGACGGATTTGGGCAGCTTGGTGCGGGCCAGCCGCTGGGCGCAGAAGTCGATGAGTTCGCCGTCGCGCACTCCGGCCCCGGGCCGGGACACCACGACCGCCTTGACGGCCTCGCCCCACTTCTCGTCCGGCACTCCGACGACGCAGGCTTCGGAGACCGCCGGGTGCTCGTAGAGCGCCGCCTCCACCTCGCTGCAGTAGACGTTGAAGCCACCCGAGATGATCATGTCCTTCTTCCGGTCCACGATGAACAGGTAGCCGTCGGCGCGCAGGTATCCGATGTCGCCGGTGTGCACCCAGCCGTCGCGGAACGTCTGCGCGGACAACTCCGGCTCGTGCCAGTACTCGCGGACGCAGTCCGGCCCGCGGACGACGACTTCCCCTAGGGCACCGGCCGGAACGGGCGCGCCGTCCTCGTCGACCACGCTCACTTCGGTGTCGAAGACCGCGCGCCCGCAGGACGACAGCAGCTCAGGATCCTCGGCGATGCCGCGGGCCACGTCCTCGCTGGTGAGAACGGTGACCCCGCTGGTGGTCTCAGCCTGCCCGTAGCCCTGCATCACGATCGGCCCGAACACCGTGACGGCCTCGCGCAACCGTTGCGGCGAGACCGGCGCTCCGCCGACCCGCAGGCAGTTCATCGTGGACAGATCGGTGGCGCCGATCGACGGGTGCGAGAGCACCATGTTCAGCATGGTGGGCACGAGGAAGGTCGAGGTGATGCGCTCGGTTTCGACGGCGCGCAGGAACTCGCCCGCGCCCCACTTCGGCAGCACGACGACGGTGGTGCCGCGGGCGAACGCCGCCAGCAGGCCCATCCCGGTGGCGTGCGTGATGGGCCCGGCGGCGAGGTAGCGCTCGCCGCCGGGGTCGCTCCGCTCCGGCGTCATCAGCCGCTTGCGCATGTTCGCCAGCCGATTGCCGGTCGTCTGCACGGCGGCCTTCAGCTTCCCGGTCGATCCCGAGGTGAAGTTCAGCACCGCCGGATCGTCGGCCGCGACCTCCACCGCGACCGGCGCCGGATCTCCCTCGCCGAGCAGGCGCGCATAGCCGTCCGGATCGTCCTCGTAGTCGATCACTTCACAGGGCAGTCCCGCGTCGCGCACCACGTTGCGCGCCAGCTCGGCGTGGGCGCGGTCCACGAACAGCACGCGGACCGCGGCATCGGCGAGGACGTGCTCGACCTCCCCCGCCGCCAGTCGGGCGTTGATCGGCACCCGCAGGAATCCGCCTTTGTACAAGGCCATTTCGGTTTCCACCAGCTCCGCGCTGTTCCCGGCGTAGGTGGCCACCGCCTGCCCCGGCTCGATTCCCCGCGCGAGCAGCGCCGAGGCCAGCCGATTGGTCCGTTCCTCCAGCTCCCGGTAGGTCCACCGCCGGTCTCCGCAGGCCAGGGCCTCCCGGTCCGGCCAGAACGTGCTGCTGCGGGTGAGGTAGCAACCCAGGTTCACACCGACTCCCAGTTCGTCATCAATATGACCATTAGTAGACAGGTTGTCTACTAACACGCAGGATGTCAATGGCTGCGTATACTGCCTGCACAACGGTGAACCGAGCAGCCTCACGAAGGGTTTTCCCGATGTCGACCGAGGATCGGCGCAGCCGCCGAACCCGCCGCCTCCTGCGAGACGCCCTGGTCGCACTCGCGCTGGAACGCGGCTACGCGAACGTGAAGGTGGAGGACATCACCGAGCGCGCCGACCTGGGGAGGGCGACCTTCTACAAGCACTACGCCGACAAGGACGCGCTGCTCAGCCAGGTGGTGTCGGACCTGCTGGAGGAATTGCACGCCCGACTGCTCCCCCTGGTCCCGGCCTCCTCGGTCGGGTTCACCGGCAAACCGGTCCTGGAGATGTACCGGCACGCCCTGGAGGAACGCGACCTGTACCGGGTCATCCTCCGCGGCGAAGGCGACGGACGCGCATTGCGCGAGTTCATGGACGCGCGGACCGCCGCGGCCGCGAAGATCTTCCAGTCGCGCGCCGATTACCGGGGCGTGTCACCGAGGATCGACGTCGAGGTGCTCGCCCGGGCCTGGGTCGGCGAGCAGACCGCCGTGATGCGCTGGTGGCTGGAATCCGACCCGCCGGAGCTGAGCCCGGAGGAGATCACCGGCATGCTCCACGACCTTTCCCTGCGCGGCCGCCACTGGGCGAACGGGTTCGACGGCGAACCGGCGGACGAGTAAAGCAAAACCCCCGGCACCACCATCCACATCGGACAGTGATGCCGGGGGCTCGAGGATCGCTCAGCGGGCCAGGCTGGACTCCAGCTGGCCGGCCAGCTCGTTCATGATCCCGGCGTAGCTGGCGTAGCTCATCGGCGCGACCGCGTCCCATTCGACGAAGCGGTTCGCCGCGGCCGCCGGGTGCGAGGCGAACACCGGGTTCTCCTTCATCTGCTCCGGCTTCATCGACGCGGGCCGGGCGTCCCACAGCAGGACGTCGGCGGGATAGGCGTTGGCCTTCTCCCAGGACAGCCGCTCGAAGTAGCCGCCGCCGGCCACGTCCGGGTTCTTCGGCGTCGTGATCGGCAGGCCCAGCTCCTTGACGTAGTAGTCCAGGTCGGGGTTGCGGCCCGGGACCACCACGAAGTACTCCTCCTTGGTGCCGCCCACGGCCAGGATCGACTTGCCCTCGGCGCGCATCCGCGCCCCGATGTCGCGCAGGCGCTGGGCGGCCGCGTTGAACCGCTGCTCGTCGGCCTTCACCCGCTCCGAGTCGACGTCGCCGCCGAGCGCGCGAGCCAGCTCCTTGTACTTGCGGATGGCATCGGGCAACGCGATGCCCGACTGCTCGACGCCGACGGTCGGCACGATCCGCTTGACCGCCTCCTCCTGGTCCTGGACCAGGTGCCAGAGGCCGGCGAACTCCGCGTACTTGCCGCTGACCAGCAGCTCCGGGCTGAGAGAGGTCAGCCGCTCCAGGTTCACCTCGCCGTAGCCGGGCCCGGTGACGTCGGTGACCTGGCGAGGATCGATGCTGCCCGCCTCCGGCTCGGTCGAGCCGTCGTCGCGCACCAGCGGCCCGAACGTGCCGACCACGTTCACCCCGAAGTCCTTCAGCGCGCCGGCCGCCGAAACCTGAGCGACGATCCGCTCCGGGCGCTTGTCCGCGTTTACGGTGATCCCACGATCGTCGGTGTAGGACCAACCGGTGCCCGCCTGGTCGCTCTGACCTGGCGAGGCGCACGCCGTCAGCGAGCCGACGGCGACGAGCAACGCGGCAGCGGCTCGGATCTTGTGACGCAAACCAACCTCCCCAATTCCGTAAGGCTAGGCTAACCTAGCACTCGATCTCGGGAGGTTACGGATGGCAGGTACGCGGACCGCGCAGTTGATCGAGCAGAAGCCCGTCTACCGGACGTTCCCGGTCGAAGTCGCGCGGGTGCGACGGCTCGGCCCGAGCTTCGTCCGGATCACGTTCACCGCCGAATGCTTGCGCTCCTTCGGCGCCGGTGGCGACGACCAGCGGATCAAGCTGGTGCTGCCGCAGCCGGGCCGCACCCTCGCGGACTTCCCGAGCGGGCCCGACTGGTACCAGCGGTGGCTCGCGATGCCCGACGAGATCCGCCCGAACCTGCGCACCTACACGGTCCGCGCCTACCGCGGCGACTCCGCCGAGCTCGACGTCGACTTCGTGCTGCACGGCGGCCCCGCCTCGAACTGGGCGGCGGCGGCGCGGCCCGGCGACGAGATCGGCCTGCTCGGCCCCGACCGGCCGGGCACCGGCCGCATGTGGGGCTGCGAGTGGGCCCCGCCCGTGACGGCCAGCCACCTGGTGCTCGCCGGCGACGAGACCGCCGTGCCCGCCGTCGCTTCCATCATCGAAGCGCTCCCGCCGTGCACGCGCGGCATCGTCTGCCTCGAAGTGCCCGAGGAGCACGACCGGCAGGACTGGAACCTGCCCGACGGCGTCGAGGTGCGCTGGTTCCCCCGCTGCGCGGCGGTGCCGCACGGCAAGCTGCTGGAGGAAGGCGTCGCCGCGGCCCTGGACGAGCTGCGCCCGCGATCGCGCGGCGGCGCGGCCGAACTCGACGACGTCGACGCGGACACCGCGAAGCTGTGGGACGTGCCCGACATCGTCGAGGACGCGGCCACCCCCGGTTCCTTCTACGGCTGGCTGGCCGGCGAGGCAGGCGTGATCAAACGGCTGCGCCGATTGCTGGTGAGCGACTACGGCGTCCCGAAGCAGGCGGTCGCCTTCATGGGCTACTGGCGCGAGGGCCACTGCTGACCGCCTGATCTGTCGGTGACATCGGATACTGTGCTCTGCGACACCAAAAGTGCTGGACAGGTAGCCGAAGGGGCGCAGTCATGGCCGCCACGACCACCATGGCCACCGACGATTTCGTCGCGCAGGCCGACCCGTACCGCCGGGAACTGCTGGCGCACTGCTACCGGATGCTCGGCTCGCTGCACGACGCCGAAGACCTCGTGCAGGAGACGTACCTGCGCGCCTGGCGCGCCTACGACCGGTTCGAGGGCCGGTCGTCGCTGCGCACCTGGCTCTACCGGATCGCCACCACGACCTGCCTGACCGCGTTGGAAAGCCGGAAGCGCCGGCCGCTGCCGACCGGCCTGGGCGGCCCCACTGACGATCCGGGCGGCGAGCTGGTCGAGCTTCCCGAGGTGTCGTGGCTGGAACCCATCCCGGACGGCATGGTCACCGACGAGCACACCGATCCGGCGGCGATCGTCGGCACGCGGGAGAGCACCCGGCTGGCGTTCATCGCCGCCCTGCAGCACCTGCCCGCCCGGCAGCGGGCGGTGCTGATCCTGCGCGACGTGCTGAAGTGGAAGGCCGCCGAGGTCGCCGACGCGCTCGACATCAGCACGGCCGCGGCCAACAGCATCCTGCAGCGCGCCCGTGCCCAGCTCGACCAGGTCAAGCCGTCCGAGGACGACATCCCGCAGCCGCTGACCGCCGAGCAACGGCAGCTGCTGGAGCGCTACGTGGCGGCGTTCGAGGCCAAGGACATCCCGGCCATCGTGCAGATGTTCACCGACGACGCGGTCTGGGAGATGCCGCCGATCGCGACGTGGGTGCGCGGCGCCGAGCACATCGGCCAGCTGGTCGACCTCAAGTGCCCGGCTGGGCCGGGCGAGCTGCGGCTGCTGCCGGCCCGGGCGAACGGCCAGGTCGCCTTCGGCGTGTACCGGCGCGAGCCCGACGGCGTGTTCCGGCCGTTCCACCTGCAGGTGCTGGACTTCGACGGCGCGAAGGTCAAGCACACAGTCGCGTTCTTCGACGTCAGCATGTTCCCCAAATTCGGCCTGCCCGACACCTGCCCGCGGTGATCCCGGCGCGCCGGAACCGGGGCGGGCACCGGCGCGTCGAACAGGCGTGCATTCGATCATGAGAGTCGTTCCGCTGGCGGTGGCCGTGCTGGTCGCCGGTTGCGGAACCGCCGAACCTGGCACGCCGTCACCGGCGGCCCCGCCCAGCCAGGCCGCCGCGCCGCCCGTGCAGCCGCCGCCCGACACCTTCGACCTGGCGGCCGCGGAGGAACTCATCACCCGCGAGGGCTTCACGCCGACGCCGCCGGAGGGAACGCTGGCCGGGCCGCTGCGCGCGATCCACTCGATGTGCACCGGCAGCGCGAACGGCCGCTGCCAGGAGGTGTTCTTCTTCGACGGGCAGCGCGTGGCCGGGACGATCCACGCCGGCATGATCGAGATCTCCGAGCAGGACGGCAGTTCGGTGGTGCTGTCCTTCCCGCGGTACGCGCCGGGCGATCCGGGCTGCTGCCCGAGCGCGGGAGCGAGCACTCACCGGATCACCTTGGCGGGCGGCGGAATCCAGGCCGAACCGCCGATCCCGGACCTGCCCAACGGGCAGGGCGGCTAGCCCAGCGGGTGCTCGGCGAGGAACCGCAGCACAGCGCCGGAGGACTCGGCCTGCTGCTCCTCGAAGTAGGCGTGGCGGGCACCGTCGAGGTAGTGCAGTTCGGCACCGGCGATTCGTTCGGCGATGATCGCGGCGTTCTCCGCCGGGCTGAAGATGTCGTCGGTGCCGTGCAGCACCAGCGTCGGTGCCGTCACGCGGTCCAGCTCCGCCCAGCTGTCGTGGCCGTTGCTGGCCCGGAGATGCCCGCGCCGGGCATGGTTGGGCATCGGCCCACCGAGCGTCACGTACGGGCCGGGGTGGGTCTGCACCCACCCCGGCGTGTACATCAGGTCGATCAGGGCCTGGCGCGCCGCGTCCGCCGACGGCTGCGCCAGGGATCGGGTCACCTCGGCGGCGGCGCGCAGTCCGCGGGTGCCGCCGACCGAGGTGCAGCCCAGGACCAGCGCGCCGACCCGGTCCGGGTGGTCGATCGCCACCCACTGCGCCACCTTGCCGCCCATCGAGGTGCCGTAGACGTGGGCGCGCGCGAGGCCCAGCTCGTCGAGGACGGCGATCACGTCGGCGGCGAAGCGGCGGACGCTGTACTCCGCGTCGGCGGGCTTGTCGCTCTGCCCGGTGCCGAGGTAGTCCAGCACGATCGTCCGGTAGTCGTCCTCGAAGTCGGTGTGCACGTTGTCCCACCAGTGGTGGGTGTTCGCCTGCCCGCTCAGCAGCACGAGCGGTTCGCCGGAACCCCGGACCTGGTAGTAGATCTTCGCTTCATCAGCTGTCGTCGCGAACGGCACGCCGACATCCTAGAGTGGCCTGCGGAGACGTCTGGGCGCCTGGTGGCCCCCTCGGCCTTCAAAGCCGGTGGCACCGAGCACCTCGGTGCGGCGGGTTCGATTCCCGTCCGTCTCCGCCGGTAAACCCGCCGCCGACGTGCTGCAATGGGGCCATGACCGGGGCCGCGGCGATTCGCCTGACCCAGTACGCGCACGGCGGCGGCTGCGCCTGCAAGATCCCGCCCGGCGAACTGGAGTCGGTCCTCAGCGGCTTGACACCCGTCGTCGAGCGGCCGAACGCGGAGCTGGTCGTCGGCCTGGAGACCGGCGACGACGCCGCCGTGGTGCGCACCGACGGCGGGCAGGCGATCGTGGCCACCACGGACTTCTTCACGCCTGTTGTGGACGATCCCTATGACTGGGGCCGTATCGCCGCCACGAACGCGCTGTCGGATGTCTACGCGATGGGCGGTACGCCGATCCTCGCGGTCAACCTGCTCGGCTGGCCGCGCGACGTGCTGCCGTTCGAGCTGGCCGCGGAGGTGCTGCGCGGCGGTTGCGACGCCGCCGGGGCGGCGGGCTGCCACGTCGGCGGCGGGCACAGCGTCGACGATCCCGAGCCGAAGTACGGCCTGGCGGTCACCGGCCTGGTCGAGCCGGATCGGTTGCTGCGCAACGACACCGCGCGGCCCGGCCTACCGCTGTCGCTGACGAAGCCGTTGGGCATCGGCGTCCTCAACACCCGGCACAAGAGCACCGGCGAGCGCTTCGAGCAGGCGATCGACGCGATGACGACGCTCAACCGCGATGCCGCCGCCGCGGCGGCGCGGGCGGGCGCGGTGTGCGCGACCGACGTCACCGGATTCGGCTTGCTGGGACACCTGTTCAAGACGATGCGCGCTTCCGGCACCTCCGCCGAGATCGACGTCGCCGCCGTGCCCTACCTCGACGGCGCGCGGGATGCGGTGCGGGCCGGGTTCGTCAGCGGCGGCACCCGCCGGAACCTCGACTGGGTTCGCCCGCACCTCGATCCCGGTTCGGCGCCGGAAGAGGACCTGCTGCTGCTCGCCGACGCGCAGACCTCCGGCGGGCTGCTCGTGGTCGGTGAGATTCCCGGCGCAGCGGTGATCGGCCGGGTGCTTCCTACCCGCACCGCGACGATTTCGCTGCTCTGAAACGCATCCGCCCACATCGTGGGCAGCCGCGATGATCCATTGACGCTTCTCTGGGACGCTTCTAGCGTTCTCGGTATGGCTCAGTCGGTGCAGTTGGTCACCAGGGACCACGTCGACCTCCTCCGGGTCAGCTCCGCCGCCTGTCCGCGGCACTGAGCGCCCGCAGTCCCGCGCCTCTCCCGGCATCGTTCGCCGGTCTCGTTCGCCGCCTCCTCCGGCGCCGTTCTTCCGCGCCTTCAGCGCGCTCGCCCACTTGAATCCACTGTGGAGTCAACTCCGCCCGGCAGCAAGGACCTGCAGATGGCACCACGACCGAACCTGCACCTCGCGGTGGCGCTGGACGGCGCCGGCTGGCATCCCGCCGCGTGGCGGGAGGAATCCGCCCGCGCCGCCGAGATCTTCACCGCCGACTACTGGGTCGACGTCGTGCGGGAAGCCGAGCGCGGACTGCTCGACCTCGTCACGATCGAGGACTCGCTCGGCCCGCAAACCACCGCCGACGAGGGCCCGGACGACCGGACCGACCAGGTGCGCGGCCGTCTCGACGCGGGGCTGATCGCCGCCCGCGTCGCGCCCCGCACCACGCACATCGGCCTGGTGCCCAGCGCGGTCGTCACCCACACCGAGCCGTTCCACATCTCCAAGGCGGTCGCCAGCCTGGACTACATCAGCACCGGCCGCGCGGGCTGGCAGGTGCAGGTTTCGGGCCGCCGCAGCGAGGCCGCGCACTTCGGCCGGCGCGAGGTCGATTCCGTGGAACTGTTCGACGAGGCCGCCGACTACGTCGAGGTGGTTCGCCGGCTGTGGGACAGCTGGGAGGACGACGCGGAGATCCGCGACGTCGCGACCGGGCGGTTCATCGACCGCGACAAGCTGCACTACATCGACTTCGCCGGGAAGTGGTTCGACGTCAAGGGACCGTCGATCACGCCCCGGCCGCCGCAGGGCCAGCCGCTGGTGACGGCCCTGGCGACCGAGGCCGCCGCGCACCGGTTCGCCGCCCGCGCCGTGGACATCGCCTTCACCACCCCGCACGACGCGGAGCAGGCCCGGATCGTCGAGCGCATCCGCGCCGAACAGCTGGACGCCGGGCGGGAGCACGACGCCCTGCACGTCTTCGGCGACCTGGTCGTCTTCCTCGGCGAAGGCGCGGCCGACCGCAAGGCGCGGCTGGACGAGCAGGACGGCACGGTGTCCACATCGGACGCTCCGGTGTTCACCGGCACCGCGGCCGAACTCGCCGACCGGCTGCTGGCCTGGGCCGAGGCTGGGCTTTCCGGTTTCCGGCTGCGGCCCGGCGCCATCCCGCACGACCTGACCGCCATCACCCGGGACCTCGTCCCGGAACTGCAACGACGCGGAGCGTTCCGCACCGCCTACGAGGCCGACACGCTGCGCGGCCTGTTCGGCCTGCACCGGCCGACCAGCCGCTACGCCACCGCCGGAGGACACCTGTGAGCAAGCAGATTCACCTGGCAGCGCACTTCCCGGGCGTGAACAACACGACGGTGTGGAGCGATCCGGCCTCGCTGAGCCAGATCGAGTTCTCGTCCTTCGCGCACCTGGCCCGCACCGCCGAGCGCGGGAAATTCGACTTCCTCTTCCTCGCCGAAGGACTGCGGCTGCGCGAGCACGCCGGGAAGATCTACGACCTGGACGTGGTGGGCCGCCCGGACACCTTCACGGTGCTGGCCGGGCTGGCCGCCGTCACCGAACGCCTAGGGCTGGCGGGCACCATCAACTCGACGTTCAACGAGCCCTACGAGGTGGCCCGGCAGTTCGCCAGCCTCGACCACCTCTCCGGAGGCCGGGCGGCCTGGAACGTCGTCACGTCGTGGGACGCGTTCACCGGCGAGAACTTCCGGCGCGGCGGATACCTGCCGGAGGACCAGCGCTACGAACGCGCCGAGCGGTTCCTGCGCACCGCGTGGGAGCTCTTCGACTCCTGGCGCGGCGACGAGATCGTCGCCGACAAGGAATCCGGGATCTTCATCAACGACCCGCTGGCCGGTTCCTTCGCACACCGCGACGCGCACTTCGACATCGCGGGCCGCTTCAACGTGCCGCGCAGCCCGCAGGGCCGGCCGGTCATCTTCCAGGCCGGCGATTCCGACGCGGGCCGCGAGTTCGCCGCCTCGGCCGCCGACGCGATCTTCACCGGCCACGGAACCCTGGAGGCGGGCAAGGAGTTCTACGCGGACGTCAAGGGCAGGCTCACCCGGCACGGCCGGTCCCGCGACGAACTCCTGGTGTTCCCGGCGACGACCGTCGTGCTCGGCGACACCGACGCGGAAGCCCACGAACGCGCCGCGCACATCCGCCACCAGCAGGTCAGCGGGCAGACCGCCATCCGGTTCCTGGAGCAGCTCTGGAACACCGACCTCGGCGACTTCGACCCGGACGGCCCGCTGCCGGACTTCGATCCCGCGACCGGCACCGACACGATCGCCAAGGGCCGGGCCAGCGCCCGCCGGCAGCGCGACCCGATCGCCATCGCCCGACGGTGGCGCGAACTCGCGGAAGCCAAGCAGCTGTCCATCCGGGAGCTGATCATCGAGGTCACCGCGCGGCAGTCGTTCATCGGCACCGCGACGAGCGTGGCCGAGGAGATGAACCGGTCCGTGCAGGAAGAGGCCTCCGACGGCTTCATCCTCGTCCCGCACCTCACTCCCGGCGGCCTGGACGAGTTCGTCGACACCGTGGTGCCGTTGCTGCAGGAGCGCGGCGTGTACCGCACCGAGTACCCGGGTGCGACGCTGCGCGAGAACCTCGGGCTGCCGCCGCTGGAAAACCCCCGCCAGAGCGCGAAAACCGCCTCATGACCAAGACATCCCGGAGGCCGCAGGTGCCCACTCCCCTCTCCGTCCTCGACCTGTCCCCCATCGTTTCCGGGCAGGGCCCGGCGGACGCCCTGCGCAACACCATCGACCTCGCGAAGCGCACCGAACACCTCGGCTACCGGCGCTACTGGGTGGCCGAGCACCACCTCACGCCCGGCGTCGCCTCCGCGGCGCCGGCGGTGCTGATCGCGCTGGTCGCCGGCGCGACCAACCGCATCCGGGTGGGCTCGGCGGCGGTGCTGCTGGGCCACCACGCCCCGCTGGTGATCGCCGAGCAGTTCGGCACGGTCGCGCAACTGCACCCGGGCCGCGTCGACCTCGGGCTGGGCCGCTCCGGCCTGGTGCGGAGCCGGGAGCTGGTGGCCCGGTTCGCCGATCCGGCCGACGGCCCGGCGCCCGCGGCGAAGGTGGTCGACGGGCTGCTGATCCCGCCCAAGCCGCGGGCGCTGGCCAAGTCGAAGCGGTTCCTGGCCCGCATCGAGGAGCAGCAGCGGCTGCTCAGCACCGGCGATCCCGCGGAAGCGCCGCTGGACTACCGCACCCAGGTCGAGCACATCCTGCGGTTCACCAGCGGCGAATTCCGGTCGTCCGGCGGCGAAGAGGTGCACGCCGTGCCCGTCGAGGGCGCCGATCTCGACGTCTGGATCCTCGGCTCCAGCGCCGGGGAGAGTTCGGCGGCGGCGGGTTCGCTGGGCCTGCCGTTCGCGGCGAACTACCACGTCAGCCCGTCCACGGTGCTGGAGGCGGTCGCGTCCTACCGGGAGGGCTTCGCCGCCTCCGCGAAGCTGGCCCGGCCCTACGTCGTGGTGTCGGCGGACGTGGTGGTCGCCGACACCGACGAGCGGGCCAGGGAACTCGCCGCCCCGTACGGGCCGTGGGTGCACAGCATCCGTGCCTGGGAGGGCGCGATCCCGTTCCCCAGCCCGGCCGAAGCCGCCGAGTTCCAGTGGACCGACCAGGCGCGGGAGATCGTCGCCGACCGGGTCGACACGCAGATCGTCGGCGCGCCGGAGACGGTGGCGCGCAAGCTGACGACGCTGCGCGACGCCACGGGCGCCGACGAACTCGTGATCACCACGGTCACGCACGACCACGCCGACCGGGTCCGCTCCTACGAACTGCTCGCGAAGGCCTGGCCGGCGGCCTAGCCGCGACCGATGAACGGCATCGCGGTGGCGGTGACGGTCAGGAACTGCACGTTGGCGTTCAACGGCAGGCCCGCCATGTAGAGCACGGCGTCGGCCACGTGCCGGGCGTCGAAGGTCGGTTCGGGGCGCACCGAGCCGTCCGCCTGCACCGCGCCGGTGGCGATGCCCGCGGTCATCTCGGTGGCGGCGTTGCCGATGTCGATCTGCCCGCAGGCGATGTCGTAGGGCCGCCCGTCCAGCGAGATCGACTTGGTCAGGCCGGTGATGGCGTGCTTGGTGGCGGTGTAGGCGACGCTGCGCGGCCGCGGGCTGTGCGCGGCGATCGATCCGTTGTTGATGATCCGGCCGCCCTGCGGGTCCTGCTCCCGCATGACGCGGAAGGCGTGGTGCGCGCACAGGAACGAGCCGGTCAGGTTGGCCTGCACGACGGCCTGCCAGTCCGAATAGGACAGTTCGCCGACCGAGCCCGCGGCGCCGAAGGTGCCCGCGTTGTTGACCAGCAGGTCCACCCGGCCCCACGCGTCACGGACGCCGTCGAACAACGCGGCGACCGACTCCGGGTCACCGACGTCCGTGGGCACCACGAGGGCGGCGGCGGAGCCCTGTGCGGTCTCCTGCAGCGGCTCGGGCCGCCGGCCTGCCAGCGCCACCCGGTAGCCCGCGCCGAGCAGCGCCCGCGCGATCTCCCGCCCCACGCCCGATCCGGCCCCGGTCACCACCGCGACTCGCATGTCGCTCATCAGCCCTCCCGTCGTCATTGCCAACGGGCTCATTGATACCCCACGGCCGCGCGTGGGTATCCCGGCGCCATGAGCATGGTTTCGCGTCTACCGACTGCAGGGGTGGCGCTGTGCGCCGCGCTCGTCGCACTGGCGGGTTGTGCCGAAGCACCGACGAACCTTCCCGTCGTGCCCGTCCAGGTGCAAAGCGGGGAGGTCACGGTGCGCGGTGTCGTGCGCAGCGGAGTCGAGCAAGGATGCCTGGTCCTCAGCACCGCCGACCGGGAGTACCTGCTGGTGCATCCCCCGTCCACGCTGCGTCCGGGCGTGACCGCCGTCGTCCGCGGCAGGCTCGAGCCGGGCATGGTCACGACCTGCATGCAAGGCACGCCGCTGGTGGTGTCGGAGGCGCACACCGCGTGAGCCGGTCGCCGGCGTCACCGCATGCCTTTGACCTCCTTTCCGTGCAGGGCGAGCGCGTAGATGACGATCACGTCCAGCACGATGACGATGCTGGACCAGACCGGGGAGCCGAGGAAGAACGCGATGTTGGTGAGCAGGCTCAGCACGGCGATGACGATCGCGACCACGCGCGCCCACATCCAACCGGACATCACCCCGACGCCGGCGGCGGCGAGGACGACGCCGAGCACGATGTAGGCGAAGCCGACGTGGCCGAGGGTCGCCGTGCCGGCCGGCGGGACGATGGTGGCGCCGGAGCGCGTGAAAGCCGCGATGCCGTAGATCACCTGGACGACGCCGACGACCAGCAGGACTATGCCGGCGAAGATCACCCACCCCAGCCATGGGGTGGAAATGCCGCGACGCGGCATGTTGCGAGACGTCATGGTTCGGCTCCCTCCGCGGACTCCACCGCCAAAGGGTTGCGAGGCGCCCCGATACGTCCCAGGGCCGAATTGCCCTTAATCCGCCGTGCCCACCGCCGCCTCGGCCCAAACGGTGGAGGGACGTGGGGTGTCGATGCGGTAGTCGGTGGCGCGCGCCTCGAACAGCCGAGTGCCCAGCTCGAAGGCCTTGCCAAGCGGATCGCCCGGATCCCGGGTCACTTCGCCGCGCGAGTTGCCGAAACCTTGCACGACGCCGACGAAGTCGTGGTGGAGGTAGCGTGCGAGCTCCTGCAGGTGCGCGGTGACGCCGACCAGGGAGCCGGGATAGGTTTCCTCCGAGCTGACCACGGCGGCCAGCCGCTTGTTCACCAGCCGCCGCTTGACCTGCTCGTGTTCCGGATAGCCGGCCGCCTCGTAGCAGAAGATCCGGTCGATGAAGATCTTCAGCTGCCCGGAGATGCCGTACCAGTAGAGGGGCGTGGCGAGCACGAGCGCATCGGCGGCGAGGACCTTGCCCGTCAGGAGGTCCTCGTAGTCGTCGTCGATGGAACAACGCCCGGCGGCGTCGCGGCACACCCGGCAGTCGCGCAGCGGCGCCGAAACCACGTCGGAGAGATCAACGATCTCGACCTCGTGGCCGGCCTGCGCGGCCCCGGCGAGCATCGATTCGGCGAGCATGCGGGAATTTCCGTCCTTGCGCGGACTGGAGCTCAAGGCAAGAACTTTCACCGGGAAAGACACCCCCGTTTGTTTGCGGCGCATTTACAGACCAATGCTCACCAGAAACAACCATAAAGACAAGTGGGACATTAAGGCCGGTACTGGTAAGTTTTAATGCATGTTCGATCCGACCCGGCTGCGCCTCCTGGTCGCCTTGCACGAGCAAGGCACGCTGCACGCCGCAGCGGCCGCGCTGCACGTCTCACCGTCCGCCGCCTCGCAACAGCTGGCGACCCTCGCGAAGGAAGCGGGCACGCCGCTGACGGAGGTCGACGGGCGGCGCCTGCGGCTCACCGAAGCCGGGCGAGTCCTGGTGGACCACGCATACGCGCTGCTCGCCAACCTGGAGCGCGCATTCGGCGACGTGCAGGCGGCGGCCCAAGGCGACCTGGGGCAGCTCTGCGTCGGAGGCGTCCCGTCGCTGATCCCGACAGTGCTGATCCCGGCGGCGCAGGCCATCCGCGAACAGCACCCGAGACTGCGAGTCGGCATCCACGAGATAGCGGTACCGGACTGCCTGGACCAGCTCTGCAGCGGCGGCCTGGACGTGATCGTCTCGGTGACGGCGGACGTGGCGCTGCCCGACGACGACCCGAGGTGCACCCGCATCGAACTCGGCACCGACGACTGCCACCTAGTGGTTCCGGCGACCCACCCCATCGCCGACCAGAAGGCGGCCGATCTGAAACGGCTCGCCGACGAGGACTGGATCAGCACGGCGGCGGGCGACGCCTGCGACCAACTGCTGCACTCGACGTGCGCGGCGGCGGGCTTCCGCCCCAACGTGCGACACCGAGCCAGCGACTGGGCCGCGATCGCCGCCCTGGTCGAGGCCGGATTGGGCATCGCCCTCGTACCAAGCCACGCCCGCCTACCGACCACGGCGACGCTGACCACGATCGCAACCGAAGGCGGCCCGATACAACGCCGGATCCACGCAACGATCCGCCGAGGCACCGAAACCCGACCAGCGGTAGCCCACTACCTCACAACCCTGAAGACGGCCGTCGCGCAGCAATGCGCGCCCCGATAGCGGCGAGCGGATTCAGGAGCCCAACCCCCAAACCACCAGAGGGCGTCATGGTGCGCCCGCCGGGCCCCGTGGTGCGGGGATGAGCTCCCGGAGGTACTCGCGGTGTTGGGCTGGCAGTGCTCTGCCGCCGGATCTGGGTGTTCGCCTCGGGTCCACTGTGGGTGGTGGGATGAACTCGGGTCGTCCGTTGTGCATGGTGATGTCCCATCGTTGGTTGTGGAGTGTGCGGTGGTGGTGGCCGCAGAGCATCACCATGTTGTCCAGGTCGGTTGCGCCGCCGTCGACCCAGTGCTGGACGTGGTGTGCTTCCGGAGTTCCCGGCGGCCGGTCGCATCCGGGGAACGCACACACCCCGTCCCTACGCAGCAACGCCGCACGAATATGCGTGGGCGCGGTCCGCTTCGCCCGACCCACATCCAACGGAAGACTGTCACCGTCAAGGACGATCGGCAGGACCTCGGCGTCGCAGGCGATGCGGCGGGCGTTCTGTGCGGTGATGGCGCGTTCGGTGTTCAACGTGCCAGGCATACCGTACTCGTCGACGAACCCCAA